>CAZSSE010000030.1:0-11230 GCA_964609165.1 uncultured Lachnospiraceae bacterium | reverse complement strand
CCGAGCTCATCCTTCAAAAAATCCGCCTCTGTGCTGTAATTTGGGTTGCGTACCCGCGCTATAGTCTGACAACTGCCTTTTTTCTTTGCCAACGTACAACAGAGAAGATTGAGCTCGTCAGAGTCTGTTACCGCAATAAGAAGATCGGCATTTTCGACGCCTGCAGCTTTTTGAGTCGCATAGGTCGCTCCGTTACCGACAATACCGAGCACGTCGTTTTGCGATGCGGTGGCGTTAAGGCTTTCGGGGTCTATGTCGACAACGGTTATATTGTTTCCTTCTTCATTCAAATGTTCGGCAAGAGTTTGTCCAACCTTGCCGCAGCCTACGATAATAATATTCATACGTTAACCTTTCAATATCAAAGAAGAGAGGCGTCGGGCTCATAAGAGGGAATGACCTTGAGCTTAAACGCATTTATATGGTTGAGATAATCTATCTTTGCTTTAGTTGCTTCGTCCTCGCAAATGCCCGTGCGAATATACCTGTCAAGCACAGCGTAGGTAAAACCGAGTTTGTCCTCATCACTCTTGCCGGATAGTCCGTCGGATGGAACCTTTACTACAAGATTTTCAGGTAGCCCGAGATAAAGACCTATCTGCACGACCTCTGCAACCGTAAGCTTGGAGAGCGGAGAAAAATCACCTGCCGAATCACCGTAGCGCGTGGAATATCCAACGTAGTCCTCGGAGAGGTTGCAGGTGTTTGCAACTCTGCCGTTGAGAGTCTGCGATACGGCATAGAGTGTAGACATTCTGATCCTCGGAGGAAGATTGATCCTTGCCTGCTCGTTGAGCGGCAGTCCGCAGTCAGAAAGGCTTTTTATAACTCCATCGGTCGCGTCCTTTATATTGCATACAAAATTGCGGATGCCAAGATGCTCCACAAGCTGCTGCGAGTCGGAAATATCGCTCTGTACACCGTTAGGCATAAGAATGCCGATAACGCGCTCCTTGCCGAGTGCCTCGACGCAGAGTGCCGCTACGACGCTCGAATCCTTGCCACCGGAAATGCCGACTACCGCGTTACAGCCCTTACCGTTTTCCTCAAACCATTTGCGGATCCAATCTATAACCTCGCTTGTAACATCTTTAACGTTGAACATGAGAATTCTCCTTTGTAAATATAACTATACGTACATATTATACACCCCATACTCGCAAAAGTCAATAGCTTTGCTTTTTTTGCATTTTCGCGCAGGAAATAATGAAATTTTATGTAAATAATAAAAAACGGTTGACAATAGAGTGGATTTATGATATAATGCAATAGTATTAAAAATATAGCAATCCTTGCACCCGACAATAAGCTGCGCAGTTGCGCTTCTGACTTGAAGGCAAAGGGCTTTGTACGTGTCGAGCCATGCCTTTTTCGGTATGGCAGTTTTTATTTTAAGGAGGATCGTATGGAAACAAGGATCGCCGTTATGGGAATTATCGTTGAGAATGTCGACTCTGTAGAGGCGCTTAACGCAGTGCTTCACGATTACGGCACTTACATCATCGGACGTATGGGAATACCCTATAGAGACCGATTTATCAATATCGTCAGCATAGCAATAGATGCACCGCAGGATGTTATTGCAGCTCTTGCGGGTAAGATAGGCAATATCGAGGGAGTGAGTGTAAAGACCGCTTATTCCAACAAGATATTCAAGGATTGATATGAGGGAGAGCATAAAGTTTCTTATAGACAAGCTTGCCGCTATGCGCTCTCTTGCTCTTGAAGAATATGAGAGCTTGATAACGGAAAGAGATACAGAGGCGGCGGAGTATATGCGCGAGCTTGCAGTTGCCGAGCGCCGCAAGAATTACGGCAACGCCGTGTATATAAGAGGACTTATCGAAATCAGTAACATATGTAAGAACGATTGCCTTTACTGCGGTATTCGTCGATCTAACACCGAGTGTGACCGATATAGGCTTACCAAGGAAGAGATCCTCTCATGCTGCAAGGAGGGATATGCACTCGGCTTTCGCACCTTTGTCATGCAGGGCGGCGAGGACGCGCATTTTGATGACGATATGCTTTGCGATATTATCAGCGAGATCAGAGCGGAATATCCGGACTGCGCTATCACGCTTTCAATGGGAGAGCGGAGCAGAGAAAGCTACCAAAGGCTTTACGATGCAGGCGCAAACAGGTATCTTCTTCGCCATGAGACTGCAAGCGCAGAGCATTATGCACGGCTGCACCCAAAGCAAATGAGCTTTGATGAGCGAATGAGATGCTTGCGTGATCTTAAGGAGATCGGATTTCAGACCGGTTGCGGATTTATGGTGGGGTCGCCATATCAGACCTGCGCCGATATAGCAAAAGATCTTAAATTCATTGAGGAATTTAAGCCGCATATGTGCGGCATAGGACCGTTTATTCCGCATAAAGCTACACCGTTCAAGGATTTTCCTGCGGGAACGGTGGAGCTGACCTGCTATTTGCTCTCAATAATACGTATCATTCACCCGACCGTATTACTTCCCGCAACCACCGCGCTCGGAAGCATTGAAGATGGCGGCAGGGAAAAGGGTATACTTTCGGGAGCTAACGTAGTAATGCCAAATCTCTCGCCTATGGACAATCGAAAAAAATATGAGCTGTACAACAATAAGCTGTACTCCAGAGCAGAATCGGCGCAAGCCAAGGCGGAGCTTGAGGCACAGATCTGTGCGATCGGATATGAGGTTATATGCCACCGAGGCGACGCGAAATAAAAGTATAACAGACAGAAAGGAAATATAACTATGGCTATCTATGATCCCAAATCACTTAAGGCAGAGGAATTTATCAACGACGCCGAGATACGCGCAACGCTTGAATACGCATATGCGAACAAGCACAATAAGGCACTTATCGACGAGATACTCGAAAAGGCACGTCCCAAAAAGACCGAAAACGGTACGGTGTGCGCAGGACTTAATCATCGTGAGGCTGCTGTGCTTCTCGCTTGCGATATTCCCGAGAAAACGCAGAAGATGTTTGAACTTGCAGAAGAAATAAAGCTCGCGTTCTACGGAAACAGAATAGTTATGTTCGCGCCGCTTTATCTTTCAAATTACTGCGTAAACGGATGCGTTTATTGCCCCTACCATATGAAGAATAAGCATATAACGAGAAAGAAGCTCACACAGGAGGAGATCAAGCGTGAGGTCATAGCACTTCAGGACATGGGACACAAGCGTCTTGCTATAGAGGCGGGCGAGGATCCTGTCAATAACCCGATAGAATATATTCTCGAATGTATTGATACGATATATAGTATAAAGCACAAAAACGGTGCTATACGCCGGGTAAACGTAAATATTGCGGCTACGACCGTCGAAAATTACCGTAAGCTCAAGGACGCGGGAATAGGCACGTACATACTTTTTCAGGAGACATACCATAAGGAGAGCTATCTCAAGCTTCATCCTACGGGTCCCAAGCATGATTACGATTATCATACTGAGGCCATGGACAGGGCTATGGAGGGCGGAATTGACGACGTAGGTCTCGGAGTTTTGTTCGGTCTTGAGCTCTTTGATTACGAATTTGTAGGTCTGATGATGCACGCAGAGCATCTTGAGGCTGTACAGGGCGTTGGACCTCATACCATCAGTGTGCCGAGAATTAAGCGTGCAGACGATATAGATCCTACGGTATTTGATAATTCGATCTCCGATGAGCTTTTTGAGAAGATCATTGCTTGTATCCGTATTGCGGTTCCGTATACGGGAATGATCATATCTACAAGAGAATCCGAGGAGGTTCGCGGAAAGGTGCTTAATTGCGGTATATCGCAGATCAGCGGTGCTTCGCGCACGTCTGTCGGCGGTTACACCGAGGAGGAGCGTCCTCACGACTCCGAGCAGTTTGATGTATCAGACCAGAGAACGCTTGATGAGGTTGTAGGCTGGCTTATGAAGAACGGTCATATTCCTTCATTCTGCACAGCCTGCTACAGAGAGGGCAGAACAGGTGACAGATTTATGAGCCTCTGCAAGAGCGGACAGATACTGAACTGCTGTCATCCCAACGCTCTTATGACGCTGACTGAATATCTTGTTGATTACGCAAGCGAGGAAACTCGGAAAATAGGCTTTGACCTTATCGATAAGGAGCTTGATAAGATACCCAACGAGAAGGTAAAGGGAATAGCAAAGAAGAATATTGAGGACATCAAAAATTCTGATCGCAGAGATTTCAGATTTTAAAATAAAACTAAAAGGAGGTAATTCCTTTGGGACTTAATGAAGCAGCCTCTGCCGATCGCCTTCACATAGGCTTTTTCGGCAAGCGCAACGCGGGAAAATCAAGTCTTGTAAACGCAGTTACCGGTCAGGAGATATCTGTAGTTTCAGATGTTCTCGGCACGACCACCGATCCGGTTCGCAAGGCTATGGAGCTACTTCCGCTCGGAGCGGTAGTGATAATCGATACCCCCGGACTTGATGACGAGGGCGCACTTGGAGAGCTTCGCGTCAAAAAGGCGCGTCAGATACTAAACCTTGTCGATATTGCCGTAATAGCCGTTGATGCTACACGCGGACTTGGTGCAGAGGAAAACGAGCTTTGCGAATTGCTTAAAGCGAAAAGTATTCCATTTGTAATAGCATATAATAAAAGCGATCTTCTCGACGGTATACCTATAACGCAGAATAATAACGAGATATACGTCAGTGCTTTGACGGGTGCGAATATAAATACCCTAAAGGAAAAAATAGGCGCATCGGTAAGCTCCGCGGAGGAGCAGAGAACCATCGTAAGCGACCTGATACATAAGGGCGATACAGTGGTGCTTGTTGTACCCATCGATAAGGCAGCGCCCAAGGGAAGACTTATCCTTCCTCAACAGCAAACGATCCGCGATATACTCGATGCGGGAGCTTTTGCATTGGTCTGCCGAGATACCGAGCTTGCCGATCTGCTTGCTTCACTCAAAACGCCGCCGCGAATGGTGATAACCGACTCGCAGGCGTTCGGAAGGGTTTCAAAAATAGTTCCGAGTGAGGTAGAGCTGACTTCGTTCTCAATACTTTTTGCGCGCTATAAGGGAAATCTTCGCGGAGCGGTAAGAGGTGCGGCGATGCTTGATAAGCTTGCCGACGGAGATACGATCCTTATTTCCGAGGGCTGTACGCATCACCGTCAGTGCGGAGATATTGGAACTGTAAAGCTTCCTCGTTGGATAAGCGAATATACCCACAAAAACCTCAATTTTGAGTTTACATCGGGACGGGATTTTCCCGAGGATCTTTCTAAGTATTCTCTTGCTATACACTGTGGCGGATGTATGCTGACCGAGCGCGAGATGCAATATCGCGCAAGACATTCGTCAGATAGCGGTCTGCCGATGACAAATTACGGAATCGTTATAGCACACACTCACGGCATATTACGCAGAAGTCTGGAGCCGTTTGCGGATATTCTCAACGAGCTTGAATAGAAAACGGGTTGACACATTTGAAAATGTGTCAACCCGTTTTCTTACTTTTCAATAACGGCAACGTATGCTTTATGATCGGTAAAGCGACAAGTCCGATAAGCGTTCCCGTTAATGCTCCCACGATAATGAGGACAGGGAGATAGAAGGCTATTCTCAATTCATCAAGCAGAATTGCGGCGGCGCATATTTGACCGACGTTGTGCGCCACAGCTCCGCATATACTCACGCCTACCGCCGATACCTTGAATGGCATTAGCGATTTGATAAGAAGCATTGCAAAAAAGCTTAGAAGTCCTCCGCAAACGCTGTAAATAAGTGAGGTCGCCGAGCCAAATAAAAGAAATGATATAAATATGCGAATAAGATTGATGGAAAGTGCGGTATACCAATTTGTCGTGTAAAGCATAACGACCACCACGAGATTTGCAAGTCCGAGCTTAAGCCCGTATATACCTACGGGAAGTGGAACGATATGCTCGATGTACCCGAATACTATGGCAAGCGCCGTCATAACGCCGCAAAAGGCTGTTCGCCTTGCTGATACGCTTGTTTTCTTTTGCGACATTCATTATCTCCTTATTGCGGTTTACAGAATGGTTATAGAGTGAGTGTGAGTACGTGTTGTACCTGCTTCAAGCGAGCTGATGCTCGGTTTTCTTTCTATCGCACGATCGGTCGAGCCGTAGAGATCGGGCAGACCGGTCCAAGGTTCTATGCACACGAAGGGAGCACCGCACGCCTGCCAGATGAGCAGACGCTCAAAATCGGGAAAGTCGATGCGTATCTTGCGCTCACCGTCCCTGTCGCATACAGTAAGCGAGCGTGAATTTAGCTCCTTGAGAATAATAGCGTCGATCTCAAAATACCTTCTGTCGAGGACGAGTGTATCGGTTCCGTCGCCTATTACGCTGTAGCTTCTGCCGAGAATACCTCCCTCGACCTCATAATCCTTGAGGATCTCGGGTTGCTCGAATATCAGTCTTGCTCCGTCTATTCCGCTCGGAAGATTGTAGCCCTCGTGAGAGCCGCAGGAGTAGTACATAGTGTAGGAGGAGTTGTTAACGACCGTAAAATCTATTTTTAAGGTTTTTTCATCAAGCCTGAAGGAGACCTTAAATTCAAAGCGGAATGGATAGGAGGAGTAGGTGTCCTCACTGTCGGTAATCATCAGCTCTGCGCAGTCAGTGCTTGCGCTTACTACAGAAAATTCTTTCTGACGGGCAAAGCCATGCTTTTCAAGATCATATTTTTTGCCGTTTAGCGTGTAATATCCGTCGACAAGTCCACCGCATATAGGAAAGAGCAGAGGCGCGTGCTTTGCCCAATACGCAGGATCTGCCTGCCAAAGATATTCTGTTCCGTCATTTGTGCGAATGCTTTGTATCTCCGCACCTGCAGTGCTGATATCGACGGTTAAAAACTCATTTTTTAGTGTGATGATATTTGACATATAAACCTCCGTTTTTTATTTTTCAATAGATATTGTTACCTTGTTGGGAAGGCAAACTATGCTTTTTAATTCGTTAGCGTATCCTGTATTTACACATACAAGATCGGGACATGAGGCTTCGGCAACATAGGCTTTGCCGTCCTTGATTATAAGCAGATTAGTTCCGCCGTTGCTCTCGATCAAAAGCTCCGTATCCTTGTAAAGCGGCAGCCTTGCATATTCCTCGCCGTCAACTCTTACCACAACCTCTGCACCGCTTCCAATGTATATAAATGCGAGTACGGCAAGCAGTATAACCGCCGCTGCAATAATAACGCAAAGCAGAATAATATCATTTTTTTTCATATATCCTCCTACTCGTTGCTGCTGATCACAGATCCGTCTGCCGCTATCCATATTGCCTCAACTCCGTCAAGCGAGGCGATAAGCTTCTTACCCGCATCAAGCTGCATACAAAAAAGAGCTGTTGAGAGAGCGTCGGCAAGAGCAGAAGAGGCGGAGGGCGCAAGCACGCTTACCGATACGAAATGCTCGGGCGGCATACCGTCAAGGTTGCTGATTATGTGAGAATATTTTCTTTCTCCCACAGTATAAAAGCGTTGATAAGAGCCGCTCGTCACAAGCGTCTGATCGCAGAGCTTCAGCACCTTCGTGTACCCTTTGCGCCCGTCGTCAAACGGATCTTCTATCATTGCGCTCCAGCTTTCACCACCTGACTTTTTGCCGACGGCAAGCACGTTCCCACCGAGATTTATCAAAAAGCTCTCATAGCCGAGCGAACAGAGCAGATCAGCCGCTTTTTCTGCTACAAATCCCTTTGCTACAGCACCGAGATCAAGAGATAATCCGGGGTCTGTTATTTGTACCGAAAGTGTGGCTCTGTTGAGTAGAAGCGAATTTATATCCTTGTGTAAAAGAGCCTCCGAAATATCGCTCTCACTCGGTATATAAGCTCCGTCGGGATCTTTACTTGCGTGCTCGCGTGCCTCGTGCCAAAGCGAAATAACGGAGCCGAGTGCTATATTACAGGCACCGTCGGTAAGCGAGTACATCTGCTTGCCAAATTCCAAAGCGTCAAAAAGCCGCTCATCCACGGCGAGAGGCTCTTTTCCCGCATTGAGGTTTATATCGTAAAGATTTACGACCTCTCCGTGCGATTCATAAATGTCAAGAAGCCTGTCGTAGTCGCAAAGAAGCGATTCAAATTTGTTTCTTGCTTCATTCAGCTTATCTTCGTCCGATTCGTATAGCTTAAGCGAGGAGACGGTGTCGAAATATCCGAAGAACTCACACGTTTTCGGTTCATTGTTCTTTTTCAGCGTACACCCGGACAGCAGCCGCGGAAGCATCGAGAGAAGGATAAGCAGCGCGCAAAGAGACATTGACCTTTTCTTTTTTTGCATAAAGCCTGTCCTCCTTGCTCAAAGTCAGTATTATTATATATCATAACTGCTGCGTTGTCAAGTAAAAGAATACCGCATCGTATGTGATGCGGCATCCTTAATTATAATTTATTCAAATATGCTTTCTATTACCTTTGAGGAACGGAGAGGAGAATATCTCCAATATGAAATGTGACCGACGCTTTCGCAATCGATAAAATATTTAAGACGTGTTTTTGAGCTTTCGGCGGCGGTTCCCCTGTACGAGTCGATAAGCACGAGCTTTATTTTCATTCTGTCGGGAAGTATACTCTTTATGTAAACGGCTGTTGTACTGCCTATCGCTGCAACGTCGGTTGGCTGCATCCCCTCGCGCAGCTCCGCAAGCCCGGCAAGATTTGGCGCAAGTTCAATAAATACTCCGTAATTCTCAATACTGCGTACTATTCCGGAAACCGTTTGCCCAACCTCAAAATCAGCTACGTTTTCTTCCCACGTTCCGAGTAGCTCTCTCATGCTCACGTATATTCTGTTGCTGTCCTTATCCTTGCTTTTTACCACAACATGTATGCTCTCTCCTACAGATACTCTGTCGCGCGGATGAGAGATGCGCGAGACCGATATACTGTCCACCGTAAGAAGCGAGGACAGACCGCAGCCTATATCTACGAAGGCACCGAAGCTTTCAAGATGCGTGACCTTGGCGGGAATGATGTCTCCTGCAAGCAGAGAAGAGAGAAACACGTTATTACATTCTCTTTGCGCCTCACGTCTTGAAAGAAGCGCAACCGTTTTTCCTCCCGTCTCCCTGCGAAAGCCGATAATCTTGAAGGCTATCGGCTTTCCCACACGGGTTATAACGGCAATATCCTTAACGCTTTCACTCGGGCGGCAGAATACCGCTTCGCTTTTTTCCATTATTCCGCAAATATTGCCAAGATCTATATGAAGCCGCATACTGCTGTCGCAGAAGAGCACGGTTGATTCAAGTATCTTACCCTCGGCCATGGCTCTTTCAAGACCTGCAAGAGAAGAAAGATATTCCTTATTTTCAGGTCGTGAAATAAGAGATCCCTCGGGACGATAGATGTTAGACATAATTTAACCTCCGTCATTTTGTTATACTCCATTTTATGACGGTGGTATCCTTCTTATGACAAAAATTATATTTTTGTTTTCATACGGTTGAGCGCACCCTTTTCAAGTCTTGAAACCTGTGCCTGCGATATGCCTATTTCCTGTGCGATCTCCATTTGTGTTTTATTGAAATAGTATCGCATAACAATGATCCTTTGCTCGCGCTCGCTAAGCTCGGTCATTGCCTCACGCAGGACTATATTTTCAAGCCATATCTCCTCAGAGCTGTTTGCGTCGCTTATCTGATCGATAACATATACCGAATCTCCGCCGCTCTCATTGAATATCGGCTCATATAGAGAGATAGGCTCTACGATTGCCTCAAGCGCGCGCACCACCGACGCCTTTTTTTCGCCGAGCCTGACACATATATCGTCTACTGTAGGCTCGCTCTCCTTTTCTTTGAGAAGCTCCTCGCGTACCTGCAATGCTCTGTAGGCAAGATCACGGACCGATCGGCTTATTCTTATAGAGTTATTATCACGTAAATATCTGCGTATCTCTCCGATTATCATCGGCACCGCGTAGGTTGAAAATTTTACGTCAAGCTCGGTATTGAAATTGTCAACTGCCTTAACAAGCCCGATGCATCCGACTTGAAACAGATCGTCAAGGTTTTCCCGACGCCCCGTGAAGCGTTGGATTATGCTAAGGACAAGACGAAGATTTCCGTATATCAGCTCTTGTCTTGCTTTTTCGTCTCCCGCTTTGGTACGAAGCAGAAGATCGCGCTTTTCCTCATCAGACAGTACTTTCAGTGTCGAGGTGTTAACACCGCATATTTCGACCTTATTGTAATACATAAGCACTCCCGAAAATTTTATTTATTGATTTGAGTATTAACCTGAAAGCATATTTTGTATTCACGGATAGACTGGCAAATATTTCTGCTAAAAGATGTAAACAAAATGTAAAAAAAGAGAAAAAGTTCTTTAAATTTCAGGGAAATATAGTATAATATAAAGTGTTTGGGTGTATGTGTACCGTTAAGATTTTAAAAATAAGGAGAATGTTATGACTTTAGTTATTCTTGCTGCCGGAATGGGATCAAGATACGGCGGTCTAAAGCAGATTGACCCCGTCACCAGTGAAGGCGAGTTTATTATTGATTTTTCGGTTTATGATGCTATCGTGAACGGATTTGACAGAGTGGTTTTCGTTATAAAAAGAGAGAACCTCGATATTTTCCGTGATACGATCGGCAAGCGCTTTGAGAACAGAATAAAGGTTGAATATGCTTTTCAGGAGCTTACTGCTATTCCCGAGGGCTTTTCGGTTCCCGAGGGCAGAGTAAAGCCGTGGGGCACGGCTCATGCCTTGCTTGCGGCAAAGAATATTGTCGACGATCCGTTTATGGTAATAAACGCTGACGATTTTTACGGCAGAAGCGCGTACAGATTGCTTGCAGAACATCTTTCGGCACCTAAGACCGATGGTAAGCCCTGCTACGCTATGGTGGGATATGTTCTCGAAAATACACTTACCGAAAACGGTACAGTGGCTCGCGGCATCTGCGAGGTAGATGAGAACGGTATGCTTGCTTCCGTTACCGAAAGAACCTCTATACGTCCAAACGGCGATGTTGCCGTATGCGATGAAAACGGCAGTACCATAGAGATACCGTTGCGTTCAATAGCATCTATGAACTGCTGGGGATTTACTCCCGATATATTCGAAAGGATCGAGAAGGGCTTCGTTGAATTTCTCGGTCAGAAGCATGCGGACGAGTTTAAGTGCGAGTTTTATCTGCCGTTCGCTGTGTGCGATATGCTTAAGAAGGGTGAATGCGACGTAAAGGTATATCGCTCCGAGGACTCGTGGTACGGTGTTACCTATAAG
>CAZSSE010000029.1:0-11305 GCA_964609165.1 uncultured Lachnospiraceae bacterium | reverse complement strand
GGGAAAAAGACTTTCGCCAAATTATCTTGCGGTGACTGTCGGCGGCATCAATATAGATGATTTTTGCCGTATGTCAGTGGAGCATTCGCTTGATTTTGTAAACAATATCAAATTTGATGCAAACGAACAGATAATATCCGCAGAGATCATCAAGGAGATAAAGTCGCGTCTCGGATTTCTTGCAAGTGTAGGGCTCGATTATCTTACGCTTGCACGAAAGTCGGGAACGCTTTCGGGTGGTGAAGCTCAGAGAATACGTCTTGCGACGCAGATCGGATCTGCGCTTGTAGGAGTTCTTTATATACTTGACGAGCCAAGCATAGGATTGCATCAAAGAGATAATTCAAAGCTGATCGGTACACTTAAAAAGCTCCGCGATATTGGAAACACGGTTATAGTGGTTGAGCATGACGAGGAGACTATGCTTGCGTCGGATTATATAGTCGATATTGGCCCGGGGGCAGGAATACACGGCGGAGAGATCGTGGCGGCCGGAACTCCCGAGGAGGTAATGGATAATCCGAAATCTATCACGGGCGCATATCTTTCGAGAAAGCGCGTGATCTGCGTACCAAAGGAACGCAGATCGGGGAACGGAAGCTATCTTAGCGTTATAGGAGCATATGAGCATAATCTTAAGAATATTGACGTTCGTATACCTCTTGGATGCTTTGTCTGTGTTACGGGTGTGTCGGGATCGGGTAAGTCCTCGCTTGTAAACGGTATTATCAATCCCGTGCTTACACGTGAGCTTAATCACGCAATTCGCTCTGGCGGTAAGTATAAGCGCATAGATGGTATAGATAATCTCGATAAGGTCATTTCGATCGATCAGAGCCCCATAGGAAGAACTCCGCGTTCAAATCCTGCAACTTATACGGGACTTTTTGCCGATATACGTGAGTTATTTGCCAACACAGCGGATGCCAAGGCGAAGGGGTATAAATCCGGTAGATTTTCATTTAACGTAAAGGGCGGACGTTGTGAGGCGTGCGAGGGCGATGGCGTAAAGAAGATAGAGATGCATTTTCTGCCCGATGTTTACGTTACGTGTGACGTGTGCCACGGGCACAGATATAACCGCGATACGCTTGATGTTAAATACAAAGGCAAGAATATTGCTGATGTTCTTGAAATGACGGTTGAAGAGGCTTTGTGCTTCTTTGATGGTATACCGAAGATCAAATCAAAGCTCAAGACCATGTACGATGTCGGGCTTGGATATATAAAGATAGGTCAATCCTCAACTACGCTGTCCGGCGGAGAGGCGCAAAGAGTAAAGCTTGCAACAGAGCTTTCAAGACGCGGAACGGGTAGGACTCTGTATATTCTCGACGAGCCAACGACCGGACTTCACAGTGATGACATTGCAAAGCTGATTTCTGTTTTGCAACGGTTGTGTGATGTGGGTAATACCTTGCTTGTTATAGAGCATAATCTTGATGTTATAAAGACAGCGGATTATATTATTGATCTTGGACCCGAAGGCGGTGATAAGGGCGGAACTGTCGTGGCTACAGGAACGCCCGAGGACGTAGCAAAGAATAAAAATTCATACACCGGTGCATATTTGAATAAAATATTGTACAAATAAGCAATTTATTTTGAATAAAATCGGTTTATGCTATTGACTTTTGCATATTTATGCGATATAATTAGCTTGCAAAATATTTTATTTGGAGGATGTTTAAATGAAAAAGATAATTGCTTTAGCACTGGTGACAGTTATGCTTATGTCGGCTATGCTTGTACTTTCCTCGTGTAATAAGGATGATAACGTTCTTGTCTTGGCTACAAATGCTGCTTTCCCACCTTATGAGTATGTGGAGGGTGATGATTTTGCCGGAATCGACGTTGAAATTGCCAAGGCAATCGCAGATAAGCTCGATATGGAGCTTAGGATCGAAGATGTGGAGTTTGGATCCATTATAGGCGGCGTTGTTGAGGGAAAATATGACATTGGTATGGCAGGTATGACCGTAACAGAGAAGAGAAAGAAAAGTGTAAGCTTCTCCGATACCTATGCTACGGGCGTACAGGTTATTATCGTTAAGGAAGGCTCTTCCATAGCATCTCTTGATGACATCTTCGTATTTGGCGATGATGGAAATCCCACTGCACTCAAGAATACTGATGTTAAGGTTGGCGTTCAGCAGGATACCACGGGAGATATTTATTCTTCCGACGATATTACTAAATGGGGCTTGAATAACGTTGCTGAGGACGGTACCGTTATAACAGATCGAATCGTTCGCTTTAAGACGGGTGCAGAGGCAGTTGAGGCACTTAAAACCGATAAGGTTGATATGGTTATCATTGATAATGAACCTGCAAAATCCTTTGTAGCTGCTAACGAAGGCAAGATCCATATCCTTGACGGCGACAACGAGTATGCAAACGAGGATTATGCTATTTGCATTGCCAAGGAGAACACAGAGCTTCTTGAAAAGATCAATGCAGCTTTGGCTGATCTTAAGAAGGAAGGAATTATAGATAAGATCGTTGACAAGTACATCAACGACGGATCTTCCAACTAATAAAAAAATTGGGTTGCCACCTAAATGGCGGCAACCCGTTTTTATGTACAAAAATCTAAAGGAAAATATGTTATGGAGTTTTTTACTAATCTGAAGGATGATTTTGTCCATAATTTTATAGACGATAACAGATGGAAATGGTTGCTTGACGGCTTAAAAAATACACTTATCATTACGTTGCTAGCACTTTTGATCGGCATAGTTATCGGTATCGTAATTGCTATTGTTCGTTCCACTTTTGACAAAAACAGAGAAGAATATCGCAAAAAGGGCGGTATTTTTTACATGTTTTGGTGGTTGATGAATGCTATCGCTAATATCTACCTGACAGTAGTGCGTGGAACGCCTGTAGTAGTCCAGCTGTTGATCTCTTATTTTATTATCTTTGCATCCTCACGCAATGGTGTGGCAGTTGCCGTTTTTGCTTTTGGACTTAATTCCGGTGCGTACGTTGCCGAAATAATTCGGGGCGGTATTATGTCAATAGATAACGGACAGTTTGAGGCAGGACGCTCCTTGGGGTTCAATTATGTGCAAACGATGATACACATTATTATTCCGCAGGTCTTTAAGGCGGTTCTTCCTACGCTTTGTAACGAATTTATCGTTCTTATCAAGGAAACGTCGGTTGCCGGATACGTTGGTATCGTAGATCTGACTAAGGCGGGAGAGCGTATACGCGGCGTTACTTTCTCTGCGTTCATGCCGCTTATTGCCGTTGCACTTATATACCTTGCAGTGGTTATGATCCTTACACAGCTCGTAAAAATACTTGAGAGGAATTTGAGGAAAAATGAAAGATAATCACGATATAATCATAGAAACCAAAGGCCTCAAAAAGCATTATAAGGGACATAAGATCAAGGCGTTGGACGGTGTGGATCTTGCGGTATCCCGTGGCGAGGTCGTTGTAATTATCGGTCCCTCGGGAAGTGGAAAATCTACTTATCTTCGCTCACTTAATCTTTTGGAAACGCCGACTGACGGATCAATCATATTTAATGGAGTAAATATCACAGATAAGCATGTAAACATAAATCATCACAGAGAAAAGATGGGAATGGTGTTCCAACATTTTAACCTTTTCCCGCATATGACTGTGCTGAAAAATCTTACTGTCGCACCGATGAAGCTTTTGAAAATGTCTAAGGAGGACGCCGAGGCTCAAGCAATGAGCTTGCTCGCACGCGTAGGTCTTGAGGACAGAGCTGACTCATATCCTGCAATGCTATCGGGAGGTCAGAAGCAGAGAATTGCAATTATTCGCGCATTGGCTATGCAACCCGACGTTATGCTTTTTGATGAGCCGACGTCGGCACTCGACCCCGAAATGGTAGGAGAAGTGCTCGATCTCATGAAGGAATTGGCTAATGCGGGAATGACAATGATAGTAGTTACTCACGAAATGGGATTTGCTCGCGAGGTTGCCGATCGCGTTATATTTATGGCGGACGGTGTGATCATGGAAGAAGGAGCACCAAAGGAATTTTTTGAAAATCCCAAAAATCCAAGACTTCAGCAGTTTTTACAAAAGGTACTTTAACTTAATGACAAAAGGATCCTCCAATCGGGGGATCCTTTTGTCATTTTAAGATTTTTCAATCCTGAGCATCCTCTGCATGTACGTCAACGTTGCGTACTGCGGATTTAAGAATTCTGATTTTGGTGCGGTCATGTCCGGTTTCGATCATAACGGTTTCTTCCTTGATGCTTATGATCTTTCCGATAATGCCGCCGATCGTGGTGATCTCGTCACCGACCTTGAGATTATTTCTCATATCGTTTGTTTCTTTTTCCTGCTTCTTTTGTGGTCTGATCATAAAGAAATACAGGAGAACAAACATAAGAACTATCATAATGATTGGACCAAGCGATGTAAAGTCAAAGGCTGCACGGCAACCAAACATATTGATTGGCGAAACTGACATAATAATACAACTCCTTTAATTGTTTAATAATTTACCCATATATGATAACATATTTTTCGTATAATTGCAAGTGTAATTTTCAAAATTTAATTTTTAAAAAAATTGAATATCGTAATTGCTTTTTGAACTTAAATATGTTATACTATAACGAGAATCATTTATGCTCTGAAAATTACTTTAGGAGGCTGTCTTGAAGGACGTTAAGAACGAACAAAAAAATAAAGATCAAGAGCTTGACGATTTTTGGGATATTTCTTCATTGCTTCCTCACCAAAAATATATCAAACCACGCTCAAATGACGTTACTGCCGTTAGCGTGGAAAGTAATTTGAAAGCAGATAAAAATATTTCAAGTGAAGAATCTAAGGTTATCAAGCGATATATCAATCCTTTGCATTACGAGCAAAAAAAAATACGCAGGGAATCCTACGTGTCAGAGGAGATATATTATCCGGAAAATTCACTTTTGCACGTGGTAACTTTGCGAAAGCGTAAGAGTGACTATGATCTGTACAGCGAGTTCTATGACGATGCTGTAAAGTACAACGGTGTTAACGGTGATGAGTGCGAATACGTTCCGTATTATTCCTATGTTCCGCAGTATAATCAGTTGAACGAAAAGCAGATTTCCTATTATCTCTGGTGGCGCAGATGCTTCAATGAGGGGAATTTTATAAAAATCGATTACAGTTACGTGCTGCTTTACATTTTTGAATTGATAAATCTTGGTAACGAGCTCAACGCTCGAGAGCATCAAAGGATACTGTGCGAGCTTTGGAATGTTTATCACGGCGAGTTTGCGACACTATCGGGAAAGCTGGCGGTTTGGATATGTGATTTCAGCCTTTTGCATAGGCTTTCCACGCCCGAAAATATTTCAAGTAGCGTTGGTAAATATGCTCCGTCCTTGAAAGAGTTTTACTTGAATATGCCTCGCGGTGATTATGAATCCTGTGCGGTCTCTTTGATCAAATACGGAACCGAATACGATTACAGAAGCAGTAAATTTGCTTCGGGAGATAATTTAAAGCTCTTTGATAAACATATTTTTGGAGCGGTATTAACGGCAGTCAAATTTTATTCAAAAAACGGGGTAATGCTTTCCGAGCTTTTTTCTGAAGACAGCAGGCTTATACGCAATACATTTGAGGGTGCCCTGTGCGTTAGTGCTCAAAGGTATGAGATAGAAGTAAAATATTGTTCGTTCTCGCGTTCAAATGAATTAAGGTATCTTATGGCGGATATAGTTAAATATGCAGAAAATAAGATACGAGCGTATGTCGGTGTGAAGTCTAAGCTTACCGTATATTCGGTGAGTGTAGCGCTACAGCACGAGCTTGATAAGTATTTTGAAGCCGAGCTTTTTAGTGTGCCGAAGCCCGTGCGCAAAAAAGAAGAGCATCATACGTATGATGCTTTATACGATCTTCCACAAAGCGATTTTTCTTTGGATAAGGCAAAGCAAATAGAAAACGATTCATGGAACGTTACGAACGATCTTGTTGCCGCGTTTGATGACTGTGAGCTATCCGCGGAGCTTCAGAAGCCTGAAGTATTCGCTGTTGAGGAGATCCGACTTGAGCCGATTTCCAATGAGCAAAGCGGAAAATCAGAATTAAGGGAAAATCTTGCGGAGTATATTTCTTTCATAGAGGCTGTCAAAATTGGCGATACGGGGCAGTGTCGCTCTATTGCTCAGGGTTACGGTAAAATGATCGATGCTGTTATAGATGAGATCAACGAGATAGCAGTAGAGATTATGGGAGATATACTGATTGAAGAGATTGACGGTGTGCCGAAGATAATAGAATACTATAGAGATACGGTATAAAGGAGTAGATCTTATGGATAAACAGGTAGATATAAATAAGATTCCAAAAAGAATATTGAATTCACTTTTGCTGTCGGTATCGGCAGGTGTCGTTCCGAGAGTGGGAGCACCTTATATAGCTATTGGAAGACAGGATGAGATTTCCGCATTGCTTTCTGATCTTGAGCAAGTTAATGAGGGATGTGGAACAATGCGGTTTATTATTGGTCGATACGGAAGTGGAAAGAGCTTCCTTATGCAGCTTATAAGAGGGTACGCGCTTGAGCAGAATTTTATTACTGCTGACGCAGATCTTTCGCCCGAGCGCCGTCTTTACGGAACCTCCGGAAGCGGTGTTGCGACATATCGCGAATTGATGAAAAATCTTGCTTCCAAATCCTCGCCTGACGGTGCTGCCTTGCCGAAAATCATTGCCAAATGGATCGATATGCTGAAGTCCGAGTTGATCTCTGACGGAGTATCCCCGGATGCACCTGATTTTTCAGACCGCTTTAATCTTAAAGCGATCGACAGATTACGAGAGGTCGAGGATATGGTCGGTGGCTTTGATTTTTCGCGTGTTATAAGCCAATATTACCTTGCGTATATGAATGGCGATGACGATAAAAAGAGTGCTTGCCTGCGTTGGCTAAGAGGCGAATATTCAACAAAGACCGAGGCAAGAAGCGCACTTGGCTTTGCAACCTCTGAAATAATCAATGATGACAACTGGTATGATTTTATCAAGCTCTGGGCAGTGCTTGTTCGATTTATGGGATACCGTGGCTTGATAGTGTTTATAGACGAATGTGTAAATCTTTACAAGATCACCCACCGTGTAAGCAGAGAAAACAATTATGAGAAGATACTATCTATGTTTAACGATACGCTTCAGGGAAGAGCTGAGGGCCTTGGTCTTGTTCTTGGCGGAACACCGCAGTTTATGGACGATACCAGGAGGGGCTTATTCAGTTATGAAGCACTGCGCAGCCGACTTTGTGACAGTCGCTTTTCCTCGGATGGATACAGAAATCTCATAGGTCCCGTTATACGACTTAAAAGGCTGAGCGATGATGAGCTGTTTGCGCTGATGGTCAGAATTACTAAGCTTTATGCTGTAAATTACGGTATAGAGCCCAGAATAACCGAGGAGCAAATGATAGAATTTTTGAAGCTTTCGCTGTCCCGCGCGGGGGCAGACAGCATGATAACTCCACGTGAGATGCTCAGGGATTATATGACCGTCCTCAATATTCTTATGCAAAATGAGAAAGTAAGCTTTGAACAGATAATGGCGAATAATATGTCAAATGAATTGCCGCAGAAAGATACAAAGAATACGGACGGTGAAGAAATAAAGCCGAAAAATACTTTTTCGGCTGAGGATATAGAATTTTAAAAATGCAAAGGGGGGAAAGTATGGCGACGGCTGATTATATCTTTGATAGATTTCCGACGTTTATCAGGGAATTCATATATTCTCATTCATGGGAAAGCCTGCGCGACGTTCAGATTGCTGCCGCAGAGACGCTTTTTGAAAGCGATCACAATTTGTTGCTCACGGCTTCTACCGCAAGCGGTAAGACGGAAGCTGTATTTTTCCCTATGCTTACAGAGCTTTATGAAAATCCTCCGCAAAGTGTAGGTATACTTTACGTAGCACCGCTTAAGAGCCTTATAAACGATCAGTTCTATAGGATAGAGGAGCTGCTCGAACAGACGGATATAAAAGTAACTCATTGGCATGGAGATGTTGCTCAATCTAAAAAGCGCAAGCTTCTTGAACATCCTGAAGGAATATTGCAGATAACTCCCGAGTCTCTTGAGGCAATGCTGATAAACCGACATAACGATATTTCGCGGATCTTCGGTGATCTTCGGTACGTAGTTCTTGACGAGGTACATACGCTTACGGGTACAGACCGCGGTAATCAAATAATTTGTCAGCTTAAGAGAATAGAGAGCATTATTGGTAAAAGTCCGCGTCGTATAGGTCTTTCTGCTACTGTTGGAAATCCTGACGAGGTCGCAAGATGGTTGAGTAACGGAACCGGTAGGCTTACCGATGTACCAGTCTTTGACAGTGAAAAAATACGTTGGCGTATTGGTATGGAGCATTTCTATATTCAAAATGCTTCGTTTGCGCAGACTCCCGATAATGATGAAAAACATTCCAAGGAAAGAGCAATGCTTGATGCGGGATACGAATATGTATATGACTGCGTTAAGGGTAAAAAATCACTTGTTTTTTCAAATTCGCGTGAAGAGACGGAGTATGTTTGCGCAACTTTGCGCCAGATTGCCGGAAAGCGTGGAGAGCGTGATATATTTTTGATACACCACGGAAATCTTTCAGCTGCTCTTCGAGAGGAGGCAGAACGGAAAATGAAGGATGAGGATACTCACGCAGTAACGTGTGCTACGGTAACAATGGAGCTGGGCGTTGATATAGGCAGACTTGAGCGAATCCTTCAGATCGATTCGCCACATAGCGTTTCGAGCTTTTTGCAAAGGCTTGGGCGTTCGGGTCGCCGTGGACAGCCCCCTGAAATGATGTTTATCTTCAGGGAAGAAGAGCCGTTACCCAATGCGCCACTGCCAAATCTTATTCCGTGGAGCCTTTTGCAAGCCATTGCCATAGTTCAACTTTATATCGAGAAAAGATTTATAGAGCCGCCGTATGAGAAAAAAGAGCCGTATAGCTTGTTGTTTCATCAGACACTTTCCATGCTTGCCTCCTTTGGAGAAATGAGCGCCAAGAATCTCGCACAAAGGATGCTTCTTCTCCCACCGTTTGCAAACGTTACAAAGGAAGCATACAAAGCTTTACTTGTCTCAATGCTCAATGCGGACTTTCTTGAAATGACCGAGGAAAAGGGCTTGATAGTTGGTCTTGCAGGAGAAAGATTGCTTTCAAGCTTCAAATTCTATGCTGTTTTCAGTGATAGCGAGGACTATACGGTTCGTTGTGAATCGGAGGAAATAGGTACGGTGACGACTGCGCCGCCTGTTGGAGATAGATTTGCTCTTGCAGGACGTGTGTGGGAGGTCATTGAACTTGATATGCCGCATAAGCTGATATTCGTAAAGAGCGTTGATGGTAAGATGGAGGTCTCTTGGCCCGGCAAATATGGTGAGATACACACTCGGATACTTGAGAGAATGAAGCAGATCTTGGAAGAAGATGCAGTATACCCGTATCTGAAGGATAATGCGCGCTATCGACTCCAAAAGGCGAGAAATACTGCAAGAAACACAGGAATGCTCGATAGATCAATAGTACATTTGGGAGGATTTAATTACTGTATGTTCCCGTGGCTTGGTACTCGCTCATTCCGAACGTTGAAGCGAATGCTTGCAGTAGTAGCTCCTGAGCTTGCTATTTCAGGTATCGAGAGCGGCGGATCATACTACATTACCTTCCGTATGGAGAAGGGAAGCGTAAGTGATCTTGAGCGGCGTTTAGCGTCTGCGTTTTTGTCACTTCACAGTACAGATATGTTTGTTTCGCCAAAGGAGCTGCCCATGTTTGAAAAATACGATGAGTATATTCCGTCTGAGCTTTTAAGAAGTTCATTTGCAAGAGACAGGCTCGATCTTGAAGAAATACGTAAAAGGATCATCAATAATAAGTAGGAGATAAAAATGGAAATAATATACACTAACAATGCGCCTGACGCAATAGGACCTTATTCCCAAGCTATCAAATGCGGGAATTTGGTTTTTACGTCAGGACAGATTGCGATAAATCCCATAACCTCGCAGGTAGAAGCTTCCGACATAAGCGGACAAACAGAGCAGGTGTGCAAGAATATTTGCGCAGTTCTCGAAGCTGCCGGAACTTCGCTTGAAAAGGTAATCAAGACGACCTGTTTTCTTGCTGATATGGATGACTTTGCAACTTTTAATGAAATCTACGGTAAATATTTTGCTTCTGAGCCTGCGCGTTCGTGTGTGGCTGTGAAGACCTTGCCAAAAAACGTTCTCGTTGAGGTAGAGGCAATAGCGGAAATTTAATTATTATGAATACGTATGGCTTGCATAAAAATAAACATCGCTATTGTTGATTTTGTACTTGTCAAATTAAATTCAAATTAAATAAATGAAAAAAGTACTTGACAAAGAATTTGTTTAGTATATAATGATACTATATTATTCTGAACTTTCAAATATATTGTTACATTTTCGGATTGGTATTGCCACAAAAAAGGAGGAAAGGCTTATGTTGCTTGCTGTCAATATTGGAAATTCGACCGTTTCATTCGGCTATTTTGAAGGAGAATGTATTATGGTCACTTCTTTTGATGTTTCAAGTGATATTAAAAAAACCTCCTATGAATATTTTGCAATAATAAAAAGTATTATGCGCGAAAAAGGAATGCTAACAGATTCCGTTGATCGTGCGATAATTTCTTCGGTCGTTCCGGTGCTAACCTCAAAAATATCAAAGTCGATAACAGATCTTATCGGAAAAGAGCCTATGATCGTCGGGCCCGGCGTTAAAACGGGATTTCATATTAAAATAGACAACCCGTCAGAGCTTGGCGCGGATATGGTGGCAAATACGGCGGCGGCAATTCAGATCAAGGATAAGAGGAGAGCTGCGATAGTCGCAGATCTCGGTATTGTCAATACGGTTTCTGCAATAAGTAAGGATGGAGAATACCTTGGATGCGCTATATTTCCGGGTATACAGCTTTCATTTGATGCGTTGCATGGGCAAACCGCACAGTTGCCAAACGTAAATATAGGTCTTAACAATAGGGCTATAGGTAAGAACTCACAAAGCTCCTTGCGATCAGGTGTAATACTCGGGAACGCTTTGGCTGTGGATGGATTTGCAGCTCGTTTTATGGATGAGATGCGACTTACGGGGGACGATATTGATCTGATAGCTACGGGAGATTATGCACAGATTGTATTGCATAATTCTATCAATCACTTTATATATGAAAAGGATCTTACTTTAAAGGGACTTTATTTTATTTATAAAAATAATCTTTAATAATAACAGACTGTATGTCTTTATT
>CAZSSE010000028.1:0-11840 GCA_964609165.1 uncultured Lachnospiraceae bacterium | reverse complement strand
TATATATACGGAGGGAATTATGTTTAACTTTACAAGAAAGAATAAGTATTCGTTCGATGAGGACGTAGAAATGGATGATTTCGGCACGTACTCGGATTCGGAGGAGACCGAGGAGCTGGATGATGATGTACAGGCTCCCGTAGCCCCCGTAGAGACGCCCGTGGCTCCTGCATTCAACGCAAATCCCGTTTCTCTTAAGATCATTACGCCCAAATCATACGACGACGCGCGTGAGATCACAGAGTTCCTTATGAACGGTAATACGGTTCTTATCAATATGGACGGAATAGGCAGAGAGCTTGCTATCCGTATTCTTGACTATATAAAGGGCGCGCTTCAGGTTGTTGGCGGTATGATGACCAAGGTCGGAAAGACTACTTTGGTAGTGGCTCCCAAGAACGTTGACGTCAGCAGTATAGAGGCAATGGTCGGTACTTCCGAGGACTGATAAAGACAGATTTTGTATCAGCAAACCGAGACTTAGCGTGTCGGTAGGCTTTTCGCATCATTTTTCATCCGACAAGGAGGTTTTTTCTTGTATTTTGCATTAGTCATACTTCAAAATACGGTTGTGGTGGCTCTATCGGTGTTGCAGCTTGCTATGCTTATCAGAGCTATAATGTCGTGGTTCCCGAGCGAGCCAAACAAATTTGAAAATTTTCTTTATTCTATTACCGAGCCCCTCATAATGCCCGTAAGGAAGCTTTTTGAGAGACTGAATTGGTTTCAGGGGCTTCCGATAGATATGTCATTTTTTGCAACCTATCTTATTTTAACCGTGCTTTTGCTCGTGCTGGCATAAGATCTATGCGAGATATAAAACAATTTGATGAGCTGTATGCAAGGCTTGATGACATGAAAAAGCGCGCTGTCCGAGGGGAAATTGGAATCAGCGCGTTTTTCTCTCCACGGGAGGTCTATGGTGCCGAAAGGTATCTTGAAAGCCGAGGAGAACTGTTTTTTGCGTATGGCGGATACGCAGATGCCGAGAGAAAAAGAATATACGTTTTGCCGGATTATATGGAGAACGTGGAGTCTATGTCGTCACTCGAGCAATACGGCGTACAGAGCGGTATTTGCGCTATTCGTGCGCGCGGAAGCGGTTTTTGCAAGCTTAGTCATAGAGATTTTATGGGCTCTCTTTTGGCACTAGGAATAGAGCGCGACGTTATCGGCGATATAGTTATGCTTGGAGAGAGCGAGGCTTTGGTGATATGCGATGCACGCATATCGGGATTTTTGATAAATGAATGGCGCGAGGTAGGACATGACCGAATCAAGTGCTCACAAACAGAGCTTGAGTGGGATTTTGCACCCGAGCGAAAATTTGCGCCAATAAATGATACCGTGGCGTCGGCAAGGCTTGACTGTGTTGTTGCCGCGCTTTGCAATCTCGCGCGCGAGCACGCGAGAGAATGTGTTATCTCTGAGCTTTGCGAGCTTGACTACGAATGTGAGTCAAGACCGGACAGAGAGGTAGCTGCGCCTTGCCTTATATCGGTTCGCGGATACGGTAAGTTTCGGGTTCTCTCAATAGGAGGACAGACGAAAAAGGGAAGGCTGAGACTTTCAGCGCAGAAATTCTTATAATGCCGAGTGTTGTTGCCGCGCTTTGCAATCTCGCGCGCGAGCACGCGAGAGAATGTGTTATCTCTGAGCTTTGCGAGCTTGACTACGAATGTGAGTCAAGACCGGACAGAGAGGTAGCTGCGCCTTGCCTTATATCGGTTCGCGGATACGGTAAGTTTCGGGTTCTCTCAATAGGAGGACAGACGAAAAAGGGAAGGCTGAGACTTTCAGCGCAGAAATTCTTATAATGCCGAGTGGCAGATTGGAGACATTGTGATCGTTTGGATTTTGATAATCGCAGGAGCCGTATTGCTCGACCAGGTATCTAAAATACTTGTAGTCGAATTTTTGGATCGCGATACGCCCTTTGTTATAATCGAAGGAGTTTTCAGATTTAAATATTCCGAAAACCGAGGAGCGGCATTCGGCAGCTTTGAGGAGCAGCGTTGGGTGTTTATGGTCGCTTCTATAATCGGAATAGCCGGACTTTGCATATATTTGTTTGTATTTAAGCCTAAGAGCAAGCTGGCATGTACGGCTATCTCAATGGTCATAGGCGGCGGAATCGGAAATATGATAGACAGAATTTTTCGCACGGGTGAGATATACAAGGGCGAAAATGTAGTAGTCGATTTTTTGGATTTTTACGCATTTCCCGATATTTGGAACGCTATTTTTAATGTTGCCGACAGCTTTGTCTGTATCGGTGCGGGACTTTTGATATTGTGGTGTATTCTTTCTATAATTAAGGAGTCAAGGGCTGAAAAGCTTGCAAAGATAGCTGCGCAGAACGGAGAGAACGTATCGGAGCCCGAAAATGATGGGGGACATGACGTGGAAGGACAGCAGTAAACGATTTTTGAGGGATCCGTATGAAAAAGGACAGCATTTTTGAAAATGAATATGCCGACGACACGCTATGCGCCGCCGACGCTCTGTTGCGCATTGTGTCAGCGAGCAGCGACGTCGGAAAGCGTGTCGATGTTTTTATTTCGGAAAATTCAAGTCTCACGCGCTCTGCCGCAGTAAGACTTATCGAGAGCGGTGGGGTCGTTCTTGAAGGAACCGATAAGACGATTTTGAAAAATTATAAGCTGAGAGCGGGAGATGTACTGAACGTTACGCTTCCGGAACCCGAGCCGTCAGAGGCGCTTCCGGAGGATATACCGATAGACGTTATATATGAGGACGGGGACATAATCGTGGTAAATAAGCCCGAGGGAATGGTAGTGCATCCTGCACCGGGAAATCCTGACGGAACGCTTGTAAATGCTCTGCTCTATCACTGCCGAGGCGAGCTTTCGGGAATTGGAGGAGTGATACGTCCCGGAATCGTGCATAGAATAGACAAGGATACAGGCGGATTACTTGTCGTCGCAAAGAACGATTCGGCACACCTGTTTTTGGCAGAGGAAATAAAATATCATAGAGTTGAGCGGATTTATCATGCCATAGCTCGGGGAAACCTCAAGGAGGACTTCGGCACTGTAGATGCACCGATAGGAAGACATCCCGTTGACCGAAAAAAAATGGCGGTCATAAGATCTGACGAATACAGAAGCAGAGAGGCGATAACACATTGGAGAGTTCTCGAAAGATTTGGTAAGTTTACGCATATTGAATGTAGGCTTGAAACGGGGAGAACGCATCAGATAAGAGTGCATATGGCATCTATCGGTCATTCACTCGTGGGGGACTGTGTGTACGGAGCAGGCACCACACCGTTTGAATCAAGACATAAGGCGTATATTTGCGGACAGTGCCTGTTTGCTTCAAATTTGATGCTTACACATCCGAGAACCAAGGAAAGAATGGAGTTTGTTGCTCCTTTGCCCGATAATTTTGAAAAGCTGCTATCGATACTGAGAAGAGAATGTGAAAAAGTATAAGAATGAAAAGATTTGAGAATATAGTTATTGCAAGTGACCTTGACGGAACTTATTTTGGTACCAAGCAATATCTTATTGAAAGAAATATAGAGCGAGTAAGGTATTTCTGTGAGAACGGAGGACATTTTACCTTTGCTACGGGGCGATTGCCGCTGTTTATCAAAAAGCCGATTCCCGAGCCGCAGAAATATATAAATATGCCCGCAGTTATGGGAAACGGGACATGCGTTTACGATTACGAGTGTGGAAAAGCCGTTGAGGAGCATTTTCTCGATACGAGCTCGGCTATTGAGATCGTCAAGTATGCAAAACAGCTTGAGGGTGAGGTCGGCTCAAGGGCTACATTCCCCGACGGATTTGCGGATCAGATATTAGCAACCCTATTGTAAAAAGGGAATATGAAAGACTTCCGGATTTTATGGATAAACGTATATTGCCCATAGAAGAATGGACGTCGCTTAGGCTTTACAAGACTAATATAATGGGATCGACGGAGTGTATAGATCGGCTTTATCCGATCCTGCGTGAAAAATATTCGCACAAGGTCGGTGTCACTCGATCGGCATCATTTATGATAGAGCTTATGCCGCTTGGAATAACCAAGGCTGTGGCGCTCAAAAAGCTTGTTGATTCTTATTTTGATCGCCCAATGACGCTTTATTGCGTGGGGGATTACGATAATGATATAGAAATGCTTGAATTGGCGGATGTGGCAGTATGCCCCTCAAATGCCAATGATACTGTAAAGGCAATATGCAAGCATTGCCTTTGCTCGAATGACGAGGGCGTCATAGGAGATCTTATTGATTTGATCGATTCAGATAGACTGTAAACGTAAATTTTGCAATGTACCGCACAAGGAGGAATATTGATGAAAGCAAAGATGCTTGTGAGATTGATGGCAACCTTTCTTTCGGTAGTGATGGTTGCTCTTTCATTCTCGGGCTGTATGAAGGTTGGCGACGACATTACAGATGCACTTACAGATGCGCTTCTCTCGCTTGATGGGACAATAAATCAAACAAATGACGTCACACCTCCGATCGATAACGACGATGCCGATAATGATGACAATAATAGCGGATCCTCGGGCGGGCTTGGCGAGCTTGAGATCACCAAATATACCGTTATATATGCGACCGCTGATAACGGTAAGATAGAGGGAACGCAGGTTCAGCAGATTGCGCACGGAGAGTCTTCGCAGACAGTGACCGCAGTTCCCGATGAGAATTATCTGTTTACAAGGTGGAGCGACGGATATACGAGCCCCGAGCGTACAGATACGAGAGTAATACGCAGCTTCAGCGTTTACCCGATATTCGTACATAAGGACACCGAGTATAAGGCAACCTATACGGTCATGCGCGCGGGAAAAGTGGTTGACAGGACTGTATGTAAGGCAAAGGTAGGCGAAGAAGTAAGCTATACCGCACCCGAGCCTACGCTCGCGTATAAATTTTCAGGTTGGAATGACGGTAATACAGAAAAAACACGAACAGACGTCCTATTTGAGGACAAGGAGCTTGTAGGCGAATATACGCCACATTCGTTGGGTGTTGCGGCGATTTCTATAGTTACCGATGACGGTCAGGGAATAGTCAGCAGAGAGTTCAGAGAATGTACCGTTTCGCTTTATAATGCCGAGGACGGTCAGTGCTTTGAGAATATCGGCGCTTTGATCCGCGGACGCGGAAAGAGCTCGTGGACGGCTCACGAAAAGAAGGGCTTCAAGCTGAAATTTGATGAGCAGGTCAGGATGCTTGGCTCAAGCTACAAATCTAAAAATTGGAATTTCATATCAAATCACGCAGATAAATCATTCCTGCGCAATATGATAGCATACGATATGTCGGAAGCGTTTGACGGTATAGATTATACAACCACGCATAAATTTATTGACGTTTATCTTAACGGTGAATATCACGGCTTGTATATGCTTTGCGATGATCTGGACGTCGGAAAGGGAAGAATAGAGTACGATAAGACCGTATATGCCGATCCCGCTAAAAATACGTATTTCGTTGAGCTGGGAGCTAATCACAATTATAATACGGAAAAGTGTGAAACCTGCATAACGGTACCGTCGACAGGTAACGATAAATACAGAACATACTGTGTAAAATGTCCCGATGCCGACGATCCGTCATACGATCCTAAGGTGCATTTGGCATATATACAGGATTATCTGTATCAATGCCTGTCGGCTATCAGCACATCTAATAATCAAAAAAATTGGGAACAGGTATGTGAGCTTATTGACATAGATTCCTTTATTGACCATTATATAATTCAAGAACTATTTGCTAATAAGGACGCTTTCTGGTGCAGTATTTTCTTCTACAAGGCACCTAACGGCAAGCTGTATGCAGGTCCCGTTTGGGACTTTGATCAGGGTGCCGGAAGCGTTGACGACCTGTTTGGTCACAAGGTTGATGACGTTAGACCGAATACCGACTTTGCGTATGTAAATTCATCATATTACAAGACAAGCGGTTCACCGTGGGTTGCATGCGTAAATACATGGTATCGCAGATTGCTCAGGTACGATGAATTTCAGAAGCTGCTTCGCGCTCGCTTGGCGGAGCTTGAACCTACGATCAAAAGTGTTCTGGATACCGCAACAACCGATGGCTCTAACCCCGACAGCTATTACTCGGTTTACGGAGCGGCTATCGAGCGCAATTTTGAGCGTTGGGATATAATGGGTAAATCCGTATGGCCAAGCTCACCAAAGATCAACAGCATTACTACTGTCAAGGGGCAGATGGATTATATGCGCGAGTGGTTGATAGAGCGTTACGATTTGTTATGTGAGCACTATGGAGTTACGCAGGCTCCTACGTGAACCGAAAAAGAGAATATCTATGCCGAAGCAGAAAGGATAACGGCTCTTGCAGCCTTGATGGTATTTATCTGCGTAGTTCTGACAGGATGTCTGGTGTTTAGAAAAAAGAAAAGCCGATCACACTACAAAGGAGAGAGTTTATGAAAAGGTCTGTCTTTATAAGAATATTGGCACTCGCACTTTCGCTTATATCTGTTTGTTACATCTTCTCCGGCTGTGCTGAAAATATCGCTGACACAGAAGGGGAGAGCGGCGATGGCTCGTCTCTGCTTGGAGAGCTTGAAACGCAAGGCGATTACTATAAAATTATATATAAAAATGCCGAGAACGGACATATAGAGGGCGAGTTGGAGCAGCTTGTAAAATCGGGTGAGACCTCGTCGGAGGTTAACGCCGTTGCCGACGAGGGATACATATTCGTCGGCTGGAGCGACGGTCGGATCAGCAGTTACCGCAAGGAGATGAACGTAAAGTCTGACATCGAGGTAACTCCCGTCTTTAAAAAGGAAGGTACAAATTTTGAGGTAACGTACAAGGTCATTCGCAACGGACAGACCGTAGACGAGGTGACTAAGACGGCAAAGGTTGGCAAAAGGGTTAATTATAGTGCTCAGACACCTGACTTTGCATATGAGCTTGTCTGGTCGGACGGCAGTAAAAGCCTTAGCCGCTCAGATAGCGCGCTTGCGGACGGTCAGGTGCTGATCGGCGAATATCTTCCCGAATTTAAGGGAGCGCCCGCGATATGTATAAATACCGATGACGGGCTTGGTATTGAAAGCCGTACCGAATATAAAAGCTGTACTGTTTCGGTCGTCAATGCCGAGAATGAGGATCAATGCTTTGAAGATCTCGGCGCAAGAATACGCGGACGGGGAAACAGCTCATGGGATGCCTATCCAAAGAAGGGCTTTAAGCTGAAATTTGATAAGAAGGTATCTATGCTTGGCTCGCCACAGGCGGATAAGGATTGGGTATTTATCTCTAACCACGGCGACAAATCGCTTCTGCGTAATATGATAGGCTACGATATGTCAGATCGGCTTGACGGCTTGGAATTTACGATGTCGCATAAGTTTATAGATGTTTATCTTAACGGCGAGTATTACGGCATATTTATGATGTGCGACAACATCGAGGCAGGTAACGGCAGAGTAGATATAGATAAAGACTATTATTCAGATCCTGCGCAGATGGGATATATTATCGAGATATCGGCTACCAATCCCGGAGAAGAAGGTATAGATTATTTCAAAGCAGAAGGCGATTACAACAAGAAATACTGTATAAAGCTTCCCGATACCGACGATCCGGAATATGATCCCGATATACATCTCGCATATATAGAGGATTATGTGGATCAGTGCCTTGACGCGCTGAGTGCGGGAGATTGGAATACAATATGCAGTCTTATTGATATTGACTCCTTTATCGACTATTATATAATTCAGGAAATGTTCCAAAACAAGGACGCGCTATGGAGAAGTGTATTCTTTTATAAAAAGCCTAACGGCAAGCTATATGCAGGGCCCATATGGGATCTCGATCAGGGTGCGGGTAATGTATGTGAAATGTATGGGGCAGGTCGTTATGATACCACCCCGGATTGCGACCTTGAATATGTGGCGAGCGAATATAATAAGCCCGCGGGAGCTTTATGGGTTGCTTCATCCAATACGTGGTATAGGAGACTGTTCAGATGCGAGCAATTCAAGAAATTGGTTTGTGAGCACTTGATTAGGTTTGGACCGATACTGCGTGATGTGCTTGAACGCGCAACTACAGACGGATCCGATCCCGATAGCTACTATTCACTGTACGGTGAGGCTATAAACCGCAATTTTGAAAGATGGAGCATAATGGGACAAATGGTGTGGCCGAATACTTCTGCGATCAATGATATTACGACGGTTAAGGGGCAGATAGATTATATGCGCGAGTGGTTGAGTGAGCGGTATGACGTCATATGTGACCATTACGGAGTATACAAGTAAATAAGATCAAAAATAACGGCTCGAACGGAATTCCGTTCGAGCCGTTTACATTTGTTCTATGCAAGCTTTGCTTCAAGACGCTCTCTGATAGCCTTGATAAATCCGATAGAATTTACTGCGTGAGCTTCATAGCCCTCGCTTACAAGTCCTACAAGATCCTTTGTCATAATGCCGTCGTTGAGCGTATCAATGCAAGCCTCTTCAAGCTTGTCGGCAAAATTGATAAGATCGTTCAGACCGTCCAGCTCGCCTCTCTTGCGAAGAGCGCCCGACCAAGCATATATGGTAGCCATGGGGTTTGTTGAGGTATCCTCGCCCTTAAGGTAGCGGTAGTAGTGACGTGTAACCGTGCCGTGCGCCGCTTCATACTCATAGTTTCCGTCGGGGGAAACGAGCACGGATGTCATCATAGCAAGCGAGCCGAACGCGGTGGATACCATATCCGACATAACGTCACCGTCATAGTTTTTACAAGCCCATATATATCCACCCTCGCTTCGGATAACTCTTGCGACCGCGTCGTCGATAAGGGTGTAGAAGTAAGTGATGCCAAGCTCGTCAAATCTTTTCTTGTACTCGTTATCGAATATTTCCTGGAAAATAAGTTTGAAGGTCTGATCGTACTTTTTCGAGATGGTATCCTTGGTAGCGAACCAAAGATCCTGCTTTGTATCGATAGCGTATTGGAAGCAGGAGTGAGCAAACGAGCGAATTGAGGTGTCCTTGTTGTACTGACCCTGAAGAACTCCTCCGCACTCAAAGTCGTATATTGTCTCTCTGAAGCTGCTTCCGTCCTCGCCCGTGAATACGAGCTCTGCCTTACCCGGACCGGGAACGCGGTGCTCGGTCGACTTGTAAACGTCTCCGTAAGCGTGACGAGCGATAGTGATAGGCTTTTTCCAATTACGAACCGCAGGCTTTATCGAATCGATAAGTATGGGGGCGCGGAATACGGTTCCGTCAAGGATCGCGCGGATAGTGCCGTTAGGGCTCTTCCACATCTCGCTGAGGTTGTATTCCTCAACTCTTTGCTTGTTAGGTGTGATGGTTGCACATTTTACCGCAACGCCGTATTTCTTTGTTGCATTTGCGCTGTCGATCGTGACCTGATCGCGGGTTTTCTCGCGCTCAACAAGTCCGAGATCATAATACTCGGTCTTGAGATCGACAAAGGGAATAAGGAGCTCATCCTTGATCATCTGCCAGAGAATTCTGGTCATTTCATCGCCGTCCATTTCGACGAGCGGCGTTTTCATTTGAATTTTTTTCATAGTTCAATACCTCCGAACAGTTTGAAAAATAATTGTTTTATATGTAGATCTCGCTAAAGAGAGCTATCATTCGATTACCTCGATTATGCTATGTATATCTATGCGGTCGATAGAAACGTAGGCTCTACCGTCACGCCATTCAAAATCAAGCGGTCTTGCTTCGGGCCGGAGGACGAGCGCCATAGGTTTTTCGTTGAGCGCAATAGAAAGCTTAATATCAAGCACGGGAGCTATGCGATCGTCGGTTGCCATATGCGTATCGGAGTGTGTTCCTCCTCCGTTTACGAGCTGGATCATCAGCTTACAGTCCTTCATAAGCGGAACGATCTCAAGAGATCCGCAAGCCGATTCTATATTGACCATAGGTGTATAGAGATTGTCGGCAAGCGTTTTGATAAGTGTACGGTAGGTATACTGAGGAGCTTCGAGATACTGAGAGCCAATGTCAAAGCCGACTGCACTTACGCTTCCGCTACCGAAGGCGACGGTTGCAACCAGCGGCTCACCGTTCTTTCTTACGTCGTCAGCCACAGTGGCAAGCACAGTTCCGTCCGCAACTATCTTTGCGGGCTTAAAGAGCGAGCCGTAATTCAATTTATCGCCGTCAACGGTAAAATAATATACCTTAGTATGAGGATTATCGTCAACAAATCCGTTATCGTATGCTATAATACCTTTTTCAAAGAGCTCGGGAAGCTCGGAGACGGTGTAGGGAGCACCGGACGCTGCAAATATTCGGCAGGCATTTTTGCCGCAGATGACAAGATTGCCTCCGTTTTTCGCGTAATCGAGTAAGAGCTTTATAACGTCGTCCTCAAGACCGCAGTAAAGCTCGGGAATGACTATCATTTTATATTCGCTTGCTTGCTTTTTGAGCGTATGCTCACTGATTATTTCGAGCGACTGACCGACGTCGCAAAGGAGCGCGGTCATACCGAATGTTTTTTCGTATCCGTTTCTTGAATAGAGCCCGTCTGATTCTCGCAAACGGTCGTAGGTCGAGAGCAGAAGAGCCGCTTCATGCTTCGGCTTACCGCGAAAGCAGAAATCCTGACGCGCACGGACAAAATCGCGCAGAGCGATCATATTTTTGATCTCAAACATATTCGGCTCGCCGTTCTTAAACTGCATTATATAGTTTTGATAAGCCCCGCCAAGAGCTATAACCGATGCTGCCTCCTGCAGTATCTGATTGTAGTGCTTGGGTACACAGCACGAAATGTCGGCAACGCTCCAACGGAAATTCCACGACATAAGATCCCACGGCATATCCTGCTGAGCGAGAGCACGTCCGGCATAGCGCGCAGATTGCAAAGAATTTTGAGGGTTAAGGTCTCCCGAAAGAAAATCCACGTTTGCACTGACTGCCTCCGGCATATGGTCGCTGAACGCCCAGTTTGACGCTATCTGCAGATCGGGAAATCTCTCGTGCATGGTATCAACATAGTGACGCATATAGCGTTTGAACAGCTCACGGCAGTATTCGCGGTATTCTTCGTAATAAGGGTCGTTCTCAGTTGCCGGAAGCTTACCGCAAAGGTCGATCCCCGTCTCAGCTTCAAATTTTTTGATCGTTTCGGGACGAAAATCCGCACTGACTTTCCAACATTCGCCGTCGATCCAAAAGCCGTTAACACCGTAATTTTCGGCTATTTCGGAAAGCTGTGGAATGAGAATATCGTCAACGTAGTGTCCGTCGGGGCGAGCCGCGCCCGGAACGAACGAGCCGTCGGCTGCTATTGAATTATCCTCGGGATGCTCGGAGCAATATTTGATATCGTAAATTCCCGAGTAGTGCAGATAAAGCGCGACGTCCTCTTCGGCTGTTACCCTTCGCCAAAGCGCCAATGTATCCTGCGCAAATTCGGGAAGAGCATTACCTATTTTTGAGGGGTATGATGCCCAGCCGGGATGCCCCTTGCAGTCGATCTGAATGAAGTCGGGCTTAATTGTACGGCAAATATAGCGTATATCCTCTTCCTTGAGGGTATTACCCTGAATTCCGTTGATTGGCTTGCCGTGGTAGTCAAAGTGCAGACCGAAATAGCTGTCTTTTCTTGTTTTCAAAGCTTACCTCCTACCGTATAAGCGACCGTGCATTCGCTTTTTGAATGATTTTTATAGTAATTCATAAGGCATCCGTCAAGGATTATCTCACGCTCGTCGTCGGTAAGCCCCTTTACATAAAGCGTTATGCTATCAACGCTTCCATCGGCTCTTATAACCTTAGCAGCAAATTCCTCCTTGCCGTCGATGATAGCCTGTCTTATTC
>CAZSSE010000027.1:0-11912 GCA_964609165.1 uncultured Lachnospiraceae bacterium | reverse complement strand
ATATTTAATTCCGTGCCTATATATATGGCTGACAGATCCGACGTGCTCAGGGATAATAGGATCTCGATGCAGCATTTTATTTTTACCGTAGAGGATGCCCGGGAGGTGGCGGAGGTCATAGATGCGTATAAGAGAAAAAATGCGCCGCGCAATCCGAACCTCAGAAGGATAAAATAAAGAATGTTAAAGGGAGGACCCTCGGCGAGGGCTCTCCCTGTTTTTTTGTGAGTATTTGCGAGCAAAGAAACTATTCCTTATAGATCTGATAGGCTATGCGCTCGCCTGCGTGAGGGATATGTACCTTACCGCAACGCACGAAGCCGATGCGTTCGAGAGCCTTTTGCATGGGGATATTGTCCTCGTGGGTATCGATTTTGAGATTGTTGATCCGAGAAAGACAATATTCGACGCAGGCGGCGACCATGCCTCCGCGCTTGCCTGCGCTTGCGACGCGGTGGATAGCCGCATAGGGCAGAGAGTTGAGCCACGCTCCGTCGATGTGTACGTAATCGGGATCCGGCTCTGTGATAAAGGCAAACACGCCGAAAAGCTCGCCGTTTTCTTCGATAACGTACAGTTGTCCTGCGTCGATGTCATCTGTTATAACGTCGACGTATGGGTATCCGCCCGCCCATTGAGTGGGGTTGCCGCTCTCACGCATAAATTGGCGAGCTCCTTCGTAAATTGCAAGTATTTCATCAAGCCGATCACGCTTGGCTTTTATTACGTTCATATATATTTCTCCGCCGTTTTTTTAATTATATCATACAAGCCGTTTATCTGTCAAGATGTGCAAAATGCTATTGACAAATTTTTCGGTTAGGTGTATAATAAGGCTACCGAGTATAACAAATATGGGAGGACATTGCTATGTCAGAAAAAATAAAGGTAGTTTCATTCAATCTCCGTATTGCGGTGAAGGTAGACGGAATAAACTATTTTGACAACCGTTTGCCGAGAATAATTGAATTTTTGAATACCGAGAAGCCCGATGTTATTGGCTTCCAGGAGGTAGACGGACATATGAAGGAGCTGCTTAACCGCTCGATAGACAGTTATGTTCTCGTAGGATGCGGCAGAGATGCCGATTATACGGGTGAGTCTGCGCTTATCGGATACCGCAAGGACAAGTTTGAGCTGCTGAAATTTGAGCATTTCTGGCTTTCGGCAACCCCCGATATTCCTGCAAGCAGATACGGCTTTGATCAAAGTGGCTGTCCGAGGATCACGAGTGCCGCTTTGCTTAAGATGCGCGGCGCGACGGCACCGTTCTGGTTTGTAAATACGCATCTTGACCACGAGGGTAAGACGGCAAGACTTTTTGGCTCTATGCAGATCATGCAGTTTGTCAGCACCAAGCGCGAGCCCTGCATTATTACGGGCGATTTTAATGCGCTCCCCGATGCTCCCGAGATCAGGATTATGGTTGAGAACAAGGATTATCCCATGGTCGAGGCAACGCAGAAGATAGGAAGCACCTTCCACGCCTTTTCTCCCGTTCCTCAGTGCAAGATCGATTACGTTTTCACTTCGATGAAATGCGATCCCGACGAAGCAATACTTTATGATGATGAGCCGATCAACGGCATCTATATGTCCGATCACAGACCGGTTGCGGCGTTTATTGAGATAGAATAATTGGCTCGCACCGATAGAATTTTATAACGAGTAATTTTTGATATAGCTTTCCCGTGTACCTTATATGTACCGAGAAAGCTATTTTTATTGTATTTAAGCTGCGAAGAATATGAACGTTGCAGAAAATAGGGAGGCTCCGGGTCGTGGAGCCTCCCTTATAAAATAATTATTGACCAAACTCAGAACTTAATGGTCTGACCGGGCTTGATTGAATAATTTCTGCCGTTGAGCACGAAGAACACCTCAAGGGCGGAGGGATTGTATACCTTGGTCATATCCGCCGAGAATACCAATGCCTCATATGCCTTTACATAGCTGTAGATCTCCATATTATTTGCGTACCAAATGTCGCTCTTGCCTGAGATCTTCTCGGAAATTGCCTCAATTCTATCCCAATTGTTATCCTTTTCAAGCTCGAACGAATGTCCCCACAGATAGAAGAGCTGAGGAGCCTCGTTCTTCATTTCGATAAACCTGTCGCAAAGCTCGAAAACGTGTGGGTTATTGTGGTGGCAGGTTGGATGAAGTCTGAGCCAATCGGTGGGAATATCGAATTTTTCGGTGGCCTTTGTAGTTCTCGCATATACGATGCCGCACTTTTTCATACACTCAACAACACTGTCGTTGTATGTGCCGTAGGGATAAGCGTTGCCCTTGACGATACATCCGAATACGCTTTCAAGCACCTCTCTGTCCTTGAGGATCTCATAGGTTGCGCCCGATTCGGTCAGCTTTTCAAGCCAAGGGTGTGTGTAGCCGTGTGTTGCGACCTCGTGACCGTTTTTGTTATAGATCTCAAGGCTCCTTGTAAGCGTTAGTGGGCGATGAACGCGCCCCTCGGGGTAAACAGTGCCCTCGGGTGCGAAAAGTCCTCCGCTGATATTGAAGGTGCATTTAAGACCGTACTTGTCGAATATCCCGATAAGCCGCTCATCCTGCTCTACGCCGTCGTCATAGCTGAGCGTAAATGCCTTTGGAAGACCGCCGGGAAATCTCATAAAAAATTTTGTTACCATAGCTGTTCTCCTTTTTATAATTTTTTATAATTATTCGTCGTCCGCGAGGCTGCCGTCGGCTACGCGGTTCATATATTCTTCCATGGTGATAAGCACACGGCGTGGCTTGTTTCCGTCGGGCTTTGAGACGTATCCCATCTCCTCCATGGTATCGATTATCTTGGCGGCTCTTCCGTAGCCCACGCCAAGCCGTCTTTGCATCAGAGACGTGGAGATCTTGCCCTCTTCTATTGCCAGCTTTACCGCGTCGCGGAACTTTGAATCTCCGCCCTCTTCGCCGCCAGAAGCATCTGCGTCTGCGCTTGCCATAGCAGAGCCCTTCTTCATTCCGCAGTTCTTTGCGTTTTCTTCCATGCTTGTAATGAAGTCGCTGTTGTATCTTGCGGCGGAGTTGTTTGCTTTGATGAAGGAAACTATCTTCTCTACTTCTGCCTCGCTGACGAAAGCACCCTGAACACGCATCGGCTTTGCCGCGCCTACGGGAGCAAAGAGCATATCTCCGCGTCCGATCAGCTTTTCTGCGCCTGCAATGTCAATGATGGTACGCGAGTCGACCTGAGAAGCAACGGTGCAGGCAATACGCGAGGGAATGTTCGCCTTGATAAGACCGGTAATTACGTCAACCGAGGGACGCTGAGTACCGATAACAATATGGATACCCGCGGCTCTTGCCTTCTGTGCAAGGCGGCAGATGCAGGATTCAACGTCATCGGGCGCAGTCATCATAAGATCGGCAAGCTCGTCGATGATGATGACCATATGCGGCATTTTTTCCTTTTCCGGATCGTTCTCGGTTACTGCATTGTAGGTTCCTATATCACGGACGCCTACCTCCTCGATAAGCTCGAAGCGGCGTTCCATCTCGGCAACCGCGGATGCGAGCGCACCTGCCGCCTTCTTGGGGTCGCTTACGATAGGAGCATAGAGATGAGGAATATCCTTGTAGATGTTGAACTCGACCTTCTTGGGGTCGATGAGTATTAGCTTTACGTCCTCGGGACGTGCCTTGTAAAGAAGGCTGATGATAATAGAGTTGATACATACCGACTTACCCATACCGGTTGCTCCGGCAATGAGCAGGTGTGGCATTTTCGATATATCGAAGTAGATCGGATTTCCGCCAACGTCCATACCGAGACACGAGGTAAGCTTGCTTTTTGCCTCGGTGAATTTTTCGTTGTCTATGAGGTCGCGCAAATATACGGTCGCGCGGATCCTGTTAGGCACCTCGATACCGACCGCCGCCTTGTTGGGGATAGGTGCTTCTATACGGACGCCCGAGGTAGCAAGGCTGAGAGCGATGTCGTCAACGAGGTTTGCAATCGAGCGTACTCTCGTTCCTACTGCGGGCTTCAGCTCATAGCGTGTGATCGTAGGTCCTCTTGAATATTGAATACCTTCTATGTCGACGCGGAAGCTCTTCAGTGTCTGCTGAAGCAGGCTTGCGGTCTCACGAAGCTCCTTTTCACGCTCGGTGTCGGCGGGATTTTGGTTGGGCGCGAGCATATCAATGGGCGGGAATACGTAGGGAGTTGCGAGTACCTCATCCGGCTCGTCACCCGACTTATCCTCGGGTATTACCTCTGTCATATCTTCCTTAAGCGTTTCCTTACTTATTTCGCCAAGCTCAAGCTCGGGTGCCGCCTTTTCCTGCGGTCGTGGTGCGTGCGTCTTGACATCGGACTTGAAGGAGTCAAGATCCATAAAGCCCTCAAGACCGTCTATAACAGAGTCTCCGCCGTAATCTGCGGCAACGTCTGCACCGCGTATATTGCTTGAGTCATCGGCTACAGGCACAGGCTCGTCCACTGTCGCCGTCGGCTCTGTACGGATCATCTCGGGCTCGTCCGAGGGCAGATCCGAAACGAGATCCTCAACGTCGGGAACCTCGGGCGCGGGCTCCTTCCTTTTACGTGTCGCTTTTTGAGATGCCGCGGCAGTTGCGGCGGAAAGCTCGGTGTTGATCGGCTGGAGCTCGACCTCCTGCTCTGCATGACGGCGTGCCTCCTCGCGCCGAGCGGCCTCAAGTTGCTTCTGACGCTTTTTCTTTGCGCGCTCAAGCTCCTTTTGTTTGAGGGCTTCAAGCTTCTTTTCATCGTAGCTGTCCTCAAATTCTATGTTTTCCTCGCGGAGCTGACGTCTGATCTGAATTTGTGTGATTATATAATCGGGCGTGATACCCACAGAGAAAAGAATCGTTACTGCAATAAGTATAAAGAGAATTACAAGCGAGATAGTAGGCTCAAAGGCTACGGTCAGGACAAATGCGACGGGTGCGCCTATAAGTCCTCCGCCGACGAGATCCTCTGCGGCACTCTCCCAGACCTCAACTATGTCAAGCGAGGTCGGATCCTCAAAAACGCCGAAAATGACCGACGCAAGCAGGAGAGTGATTATCGAGAATACCGTTTTTGAGACTGTACGCTTGCGCGACATTCTGTAATCTCCGAGGTTATCGCTTTCCTCGCGGTTGCCGGAGGGCTTCTGACTTACGTTGAAGATGCACCAGAGAACGCCTATGTATCCTATGACTATCGGGCTCAGAAAGGCAGGGAAGCCGAGCAGTCCCGAGAAGAAATACTGCAGATAATATCCTACTATTCCCGCGCCGTCCTCAACGCCCGCTATTCTTACAAAGATAAAGCAGATCGCAAGCACGACCGCAAATACAATAAGTATGTATGGCATAGCCTTGCTAAGACCGCTTTTTTTATATATTTTTTTACGCTGTGACGAAGTTGGAGCGAGCTTTTTCGCTACCTTCTTTGCGTTATCAACGTCTCTTTTCGAACTTGAGTTGCTCTTTTTATTTGCCATAAAAGCCTCCGGTGGTAAATTTTTATACGTTAAAGAATAATTTTTGCATAAAAGGGAATAAATACAGATAATATATTATAACACAAAGCAATGATAATTTCAAGAATTTTGTTTGATTTTACGGGTGTAAAGCGAAAATATTCTTGACAGAGGAAAAACGGAAATGAGAAAAGGATCGTGCGGTAAAAAGGCGCTTCGATTGGGGCGGGGAACGCTGAAAAAGCTTGCTGTTATATGCCTTGGAGGGCTTGCGGCGGGCTTTTGCAACGGGCTTCTCGGCGCGGGCGGAGGTATTGTGGCGGTGCTGGCTTTGTCGGCGGTATTGCCGAAGGACGAGGAGAGCCGACGCTCTCTTTATGCAAATGCCCTTTGTATAATGCTGCCGCTATCGGTGCTGACGCTTGTTACCTATGCTCTGCGTACAAGTATTCCTCCCGATTTTCTCGGCAACGGCTACGTTGGTATCCTTATCGGCGGAGCTATCGGTGGGGTGCTTGGCGGATTAGTGCTCGGAAAGCTGCGCTCGGAGATCACCGATAAGCTCTTTGCGGTCCTTACGGTGCTTTCGGGCATTCTTATGATAGTATGAGGTCTTGACATCCTGTTGAAAATATGATATAATAAACGAGGTTGAATTTAATCTTTTGCCTTCGGCAGTCTGTAGGGAGCGGTGCTACAGCCCTTGTTGAAGGCGGTTTTCGCGTGCTTTTTGCGGATAGATCGGAGTGTGTCGGTGGCTGGCTCCCGTTTGACGCTCTGTGTCATATGTGACGTTATTTTGCTGCCGATGCTTTCAAGTACAAGTCGGTACACGGGCAGCGAAGCGGCGAAAACAATAAACAACAAAAAATCTGATACAAACTAAATAAAAGGAGATAATATGCCCAGAAAAGAAAAATCCAAGCTCAAAATAATATCACTTGGCGGACTTGGCGAGATAGGAAAGAATATAACGGTTCTTGAATATGCCGAGGATATAATCATAATAGACTGCGGACTTGCATTCCCCGACGAGGATATGCTCGGAGTCGACCTTGTAATACCCGATATATCGTATCTTGAGGCGAACGCCGAAAGGATACGCGGTCTTGTGCTGACGCACGGTCATGAGGATCATATCGGCGCGATACCTTATATTCTCAGACAAATAAATCCCGATATATACGGCACGAGGCTGACCTTGGGAATATTGAAGAACAAGCTGTCGGAGCACGTCCTGCCATATGAGCCCTCGCTCAACTGCGTATCAGCCGGAGACGTGGTAAGGCTCGGTCAATTTTCGGTGGAGTTTATTCACGTAAACCATTCGATCGCAGATGCCTGCTGTCTTGCGATCACGACACCGCAGGGAGTGGTCGTTCATTCGGGAGACTTTAAGCTCGATATTACACCAATCGACGGCGAGATGATGAACATTGCGCGCCTTGGCGAGATAGGCAAAAGGGGCGTTCTTATGCTGATGTGTGAATCTACTAACGCAGAGAGGGTGGGATTTACACCGTCGGAGAAAACGGTTGGAAAATCGCTTGAGTACATTTTTAACACAAATCCCGACAAGAGAATAGTTATCGCCACATTTTCGTCAAACGTTCATCGCGTTCAGCAGATAATTGACGTTTCTGCGCGACACGGCAGAAAGGTAGCTGTTACGGGAAGAAGCATGCTCAATATCGTCGGCGCGGCTGTCGAGCTCGGATATATGAAGGTTCCCGAGGGGGCGCTTATAGATATAAACGAGATCAAACGCTACAAGCCCGAGCAGCTTACACTTGTCACGACGGGCAGTCAGGGAGAGCCGATGTCGGCGCTCTACCGTATGGCGTTTTCCGATCATTCACAGGTCTCGCTCGGCCGCGGCGACCTTGTAGTGCTTTCGTCAAGCCCGATACCCGGTAACGAAAAGCTTATAGGTAGAATAATTAACGAGCTTACAAAAAACGGCGTCAGCGTGCTTCACGACCATTCTGTCGAGGTACACGTTTCGGGTCACGCATGCAGAGAGGAGCTTAAGCTTCTGATGGCACTTCTCAAGCCCAAATATTTTATGCCTGTCCACGGTGAATACAGACACCTGAATGCAAATCGAGAGCTCGCGCTCGATATGGGTATTCCCGAGAGCAACATATTTATATGCGACGTCGGAAGAGTGCTTGAAATAGACAGAAGCGGCGCGAAATTCGGCGGGCTCGTACCCTCGGGCCGAGTTCTGGTCGACGGATACGGCGTAGGAGACGTCGGAAATATCGTGCTTCGCGACCGCAAGCATCTGTCGCAGGACGGAATAATTATCGTTGTTGCATCGGTCGATGCCGATTCCGGCTTGCTTTTGTCGGGTCCCGATATAGTATCGCGCGGATTTGTCTACGTTCGGGAGGCAGAGGAGCTAATGGAGGAGATAAGACAGATCGCCTCAGACGCTATATGCCGCTCGCTTGAACGCTCTCACGTCGACAGGATGGAGCTTAAGAATGCGGTCAAGGACGATCTGACTAAATTCCTCTATGCAAAAACCAAGCGTAAGCCGATGGTATTGCCGGTTATTATGAATATGTGACGTAAATACGGTAATAACGTAGAGCCAACATAACAAATTCATATATTGTTCATAGAAAGTTCAACCTTTTATCATCGTAACGATGTATAATATATGCGTATAGCTTTTCAAAATTCAAAATAAAAACAAAGGTGGAACCCGAAAATGGGAAAGATGAAAATTTCTAACAAAAAGAAGACCTCTACCGGTATGCCCTCGTGGCTTCTTACCGTTGTAGTCGTTGTAATCATGGCAGGCGCACTGCTTACCTGCATTGCCCTTGCTGTCGCAAATATGGGTATTATCCCGAGACTTACGGTCGCTATCAAGAGTGATAACTTTAAGATCAATCAGAATATGATGAGCTATTTCCTTCAGACCGCTTATACCGATTTCACGTCGAGCACGACGTATAAAAGCCTCGGAAGCAACAGCTCACTCAATGCCGGTGATAACAAGGATCTTCCCCTCAGTGAGCAGATCATAGGCTCCGGCACGACCGACGGAACTCTTGCTCCCGGATTTACCGATAAGACGTGGCTTGAGTTTTTTGTCTCCAAGGCAAAGGATAATGCAGTTACCGTTCTTGCATACTGCGAGGAGGCATATGCAAACGATATGGCCCTTGATGACGCAGAAAAGGAAAACATAGCGACCGAGATAGAGAATATGTATGCAAATATTAAGTATTCTCTTTATATGAACAACGGATACAGCATAGAATATCTCTATATGTCCGATAACGAATGTCTTAACGCATATTTCGGTAAGGGCGTAAGAGAGGGCGACGTTAAGGACGCTATGGAGCTTATCGCGCTTGCTAACAAGGCGGAGCAGAGATAGAGAATATGTATGCAAATATTAAGTATTCTCTTTATATGAACAACGGATACAGCATAGAATATCTCTATATGTCCGATAACGAATGTCTTAACGCATATTTCGGTAAGGGCGTAAGAGAGGGCGACGTTAAGGACGCTATGGAGCTTATCGCGCTTGCTAACAAGGCGGAGCAGACTGTTCTTAACGACCTTGATGCTGCTATCAGCATTGACGAGATCACCGAGGTCTATAACACTAACCCCAAGAAATATCAGAACGTAGATTTTCTTAACTACTCGTTTAAAGTAAAGTACGATCAGGTATCCTCTGACGTTCTTGCCGAGCTTGGCGAGGACGCAAAGGCAGACGAGCACGAGGAGGAGATCCTTGCGGCTTATAAGAAAGAGATCCAGAAGGCTATCGACAGAGCAAGCGCTCTCAATAATATTACCGATGAGGATGAATTTGTCAAGACTGCTCTTAAATACTACATAGAGGACAACTACGACGATGCGTATGCCTCTGCAAAGAAATCGGAGGATCTTGACGATGACGAAAAGCCGTCCGAGGACGACGAGGCAAGGATCAAGGAAGCGATGATTGCCGCTATGTTTACCGAGCTGTTCGCTGAGGACAGAAAGGATACGGCGGTTGATGACGTAGAGGAAAAGGACGATAAGTACTACGCATATAACGTAGAGGTTACAAAGGAGTACGGTGAGTTCCTTAACACTCTTAAGACTGAGCTTTATTCTGACCTTATTTACGAGGAGAGCGGAATACTCAACGACGGCTTTGCTTATCCCGATATTGCAGAGGGCGAGAGCGAAAAGGCAAATATCAGCTGGCTCTTCGCAGACGACAGAAAAGCAGGCGACACCACTGTTATTGATGAGGGTGACGGAGCAGACGGCAAGGAGATCACTGCTACGGAAAAGAGCTTCTCGGCAGATATATACCTTATGATCGCTCCAAAATATATCGACAAGACTATCGTGCGTAACGGTGCGTATATGCAGTTTGGATCTGCCGACACCGCAAGCTCCGCTCTTGAGGCGCTTAAGGGTCTTGATTCGGTAGATCTTGACAGCTTCCTTGAGGTAGCTGCTACCTATGGTGCGACAGCTTCCTCCGAGCTTAAGGATTACGCCCCCGGTCAGATCGCAAGCGACGATTTTGACGATTGGATATTTGACGCTGCAAGAGCAAAGGGAGATTATACGACCGAGGCTGTAACTCTTTACGGCTACTATCACATTCTCGGCTATTACGAGAGTGAGGGTGAGCTTGAGGCATGGCAGGCAAATATCAAGAATACTCTTCTCAACGAGGATCTGACAGCAGAGAATGAGAGGATCACCGCGGCTTACGAGGATTCTATCGTCGTTAAGGACAACGTATTGAAGAAGGTTGGCAAGTAATTAAAAATACAGAGGGACTGTCGCGTGCGAGTGATTTGCGCGCGACAGTCCCAATTTGAGATTTTTGTGAGGTAATTATGATACTCGATCCCAAGCAGACTACGGTCGCATATCGCTGTCCAAAATGCGGCGCAGGTACTATGAGCGTTGTTGGACTTTTCAATCTTTCTGCGGATATGATAAAGCTGAAATGCGATTGCGGCGGAAGCGAGATGACGCTTGTGCACGGTAAGGATTCAAGGGTGCGCTTTACCGTTCCGTGCCTTTTTTGCCCGACACCGCACTACTTTACCGTCAATTCATCAGTCTTTTTTTCAAAGGATCTCTTTGCACTTTCCTGTCCGTATTCGGGCATGAATATTGCGCTTATGGGCGAGACCAATAGGGTAAAGGCAGAGCTGTCGCGCGGTGAGCTTGAGCTGCTGGATCTGCTTGAGGAGCATGGCATAAGCAGCTTTGATGCGCTTCACGGCGAGCAGACGGTAAGCGATCCGCAGATAATGGAGATCCTTGCGTATATGATAAAGGAGCTTGACGAGGAGGGAAGGATCAGGTGTAATTGCAACAGTGAGGAGGAGGGCGATTACGAGCTTGAATTTTTGCCCGAGGCACTCAGGATCACCTGCAAAAAATGCGGAGCGTCGGCAGATATACCGACTACATCGCTGATAGATGCTCACGAGTTCCTTTATATCGACTCACTTGAGCTTAAATGATGTAATTTGCACGAAATCTGTTCTTCTTGTTGACAGACGGGTGAAAATATAGTATAATATCAATAATAAATTATTCAACATTGTATTAGGAGAAAGCAAATGAGTGAAATGAACGTTACCCTGTCCGAGCAGGAGCTTGTCCGCAGAGCAAAGCTGCAAAAGCTCGTTGACGAGGGAAAGGATCCTTTTGTAAAGACTCTGTTTGACGTAAACGCCCATTCGGACGAGATCAAGAATAACTACGACGAGCTTGAGGGCAAGGAGGTAGCTATTGCAGGCAGACTTATGTCCAGAAGAATAATGGGCAAGGCTTCTTTTACGCATATCGCAGACAGAAACGGTGAGATACAGGTATACGTCAAAAAGGACGATATAGGCGAGGAGGATTATGCTTCCTTTAAGAAGGATTTCGATATTGGAGATATTGTCGGAGTTCGAGGTGTGGTCTTTAAGACCAACAGTGGCGAGGTTTCTGTACACGCAACACATTTTGAAATGCTTGCCAAAGCTCTTCGTCCTCTGCCCGAAAAGTTCAAGGGACTTAAGGATATAGACGCCAAGTACAGACACAGAGAGATCGATCTCATTATGAACGAGAACGTTCGAGAGACCTTCATAATGAGAAGCAAGATAATCAATTTCCTGCGCACCTTCCTCAATGAAAAGGGCTTTTTGGAGGTCGATACGCCTATTTTGCAGACGGTTGAGATCGGCGCGTCGGCACGCCCCTTTGTAACGCATCATAACACGCTTGATATAGATATGGTTCTTCGTATCGAGACCGAGCTCTTCTTGAAGCGTCTTATCGTAGGCGGATTTGAGAAGGTGTACGAGGTTGGACGTATCTTTCGTAACGAGGGTATGGATACAAAGCATAACCCCGAGTTTACGACGATCGAGATGTATCAGGCTTACACAGATTTTCGCGGAATGATGGATCTCGTTGAGG
>CAZSSE010000026.1:0-12301 GCA_964609165.1 uncultured Lachnospiraceae bacterium | reverse complement strand
CCACCTTGACAACTATTTCTGAAAAATCTGTCACCTATCATTGACAATTCAACATCTTTAAGAAGAGCGGGCGACCGTTTGTTATTGACAAAGTGGGCTGACGGTGATATAATAAACGTGATATATTTTTATACTTGTGAGGCTTTGTATGGAAAAGAAATTCGGCACTTCCGATTGGGAAAAATATATACCCGAGCCTGTGTGCGAGGCGCACCCCGAATATAACGGATTTTACAAAAGGGCGTGGGAGCTTGCTTACGCACATATCAAGGATATTCCCGGTATGCCGCAGACGCCCTATATGGACGAGGCGTTTTGCGATACGCAGATATGGATATGGGATACCTGCTTTATGACTTTGTTTTGCAAATATGCGCAGGATGTTTTCCCCGGTGTTGAAACGCTCAATAATTTTTATGAGGTGCTATACGGCGGAAAAACACTTCCGACCGTTATACCGCCCGAAAACGAGCCCGATTGGACGGGAGCAAAGCCGGGTGTGCCGTATAATATAAGGGTGCATCTTGCCGACAATCCCCCTCTTTTTGCGTGGGCGGAATACGTAAACGCGGTTGTGCGCGGAGATGTTGAATACGTAAAGGAGCTCTTGTACGAGCGAGGCGTGCTTCAAAAGCATTATGAGTGGATCGAGAGCCTTAAGACACCCGTACATCTGCCGAACGTTTTGCACAGAACATGGCTGATGGCAGAGAATTACGGCTACAGATGGGAGGGTGGCTGCTCGGGAATGGATAACACACCGCGCGGCAGAACTACACCGCATGCCGAGCGTCAGCGTCCGAACAATCCCGATATGCTTTGGATCGATGCGATCTGTCAGCAGGCACTGAGCGCGAATATTATCTCTACGATGTATAGGCTCGTTGGCGACGGTGAGGCTGCGGCAGAATGGGATAAGAAATACACCGAAAAAAAGAATATCGTAAACAAGCTATATTGGGATAGCGAGGACGGCTTCTATTACGACATTGACCGAAACACTCACGATCATTACAGAATAATGACCACTGCGTCATATTGGGCAATGACGGCAGGCATTGCATCCGATGAGCAGGCAAAGGCACTCGTCTCCCGTGTACGCGATCCCGAGACTATGGGCGGTGACGTTCCGCTTCTCTCGCTATCGCGCAGTGACAACGACTTTGATCCCGACGGACTCTATTGGAGAGGCTCTCTTTGGATGCCTACGGCATACGCTGCGCTCTGCGGACTTGTAAGATACGGCTTTTACGAGGACGCGCACGTGGCAGGCTGTAAGATAATGAGGCACATGTACGACACATATGTAAATTATGAGCCGCACACGATATGGGAATGCTATTCCCCTACCAAGTGCGAGCCTGCATCAAACGAGCACGGAGATCACATCGCGCGACCTGACTTCTGCGGATGGTCTGCCCTCGGCCCTATTTCAATTTATATCGAGTGTGTGCTCGGCTTCCACACCGCGAACGGCTTTGACCGTGTGATAGAATGGGAAAAGCCGCACGATATTGATGGCGAGATAGGAATTAAGAATTTTCGATTCGGCGGCATTACCACCGATATTGTGGCGAATGGTAACGTCTGTACGGTAATATCTGACGCACCGTATACACTTAAGATATGCGGCAGGGCATATGATATAATCATAGGAGAAAACGTTTTTTGTATATAAAAATTGCTGAGCCATTCAGACGTTAGTGCTAAATGGCTCAGCTTTTTTATCCCATTTTTTTAATCTTTCCCGCCTTGAATTTCCGATAATACAAGTAGAAGAAAAATATCAGATTGACAGCCGCAATGAGTATCCACGAAACAAGGAAGCATTGCATAAGAACGTGAAATGTAGGGCAGAGCGGATATACGTACTGCATCCATATTATTCTGAATACAAGCACACAGAGTATCGAGTTGACCGTGCTGAATATCGAGTAGCCGAATGCCTGAATGGTGTTTGAAAGTATGGCGTTAAGATTGGCTATAACATAAGGAATGATTACATAAAGAATACGTATTTGTCCGTAAGCTATTGCGCTCTCTTCATCGACAAAAAGCGAAAGGATCGGCTTTGAAAACAGCGCAATGACCGCACTGCACGCGGCTCCGAGCGTGACCGAGACGGCGGTACACAAAAGTATCGACTTTTTTACTCTTTTTTTGTTATCGGCACCAACGTTCTGACCGACGAAAACCCCGACAGTGGAGCTCCACGGTGCAGAGGTGGCGGCACATTCAATATTTTCAAGGTTGCTTGCCGCGGCATTTCCTGCGATAGCGTCAGCACCGAACATATTCAGAGCCGATTGGATCTGTAGATTTGCGATTGAGTACAGCGCGCTGCTGAAGCCGATCGGCAGACCGTTGCTCATAAGCTTTCTGAAGGAAAACCAATTCCATTTGCCACCGCGCAGACGGAGACGGCAATCGCCCTCCATAACGAGAATACGGCGAAAAGCGAGAATTGCTCCGACGATCTGCGAGACTGCGGTAGCAATAGCGACGGCGGCAACCTTCTGAGAGAGGATAAGACAGAGAATGAAATTGAGAATAAGATTTAAAAGTCCCGATATTATCATATAATAGAGCGGTCTTTTTGAGTCGCCCGATACCTGTAATATCGTAGAACCGAAATTATACAGCATAATTGCGGGGGACGCCGCAAAATAGATCTGCATATAAAGCTTGGCATCGGCGAAGATGTCCTGCGGACACTGCGTGAGCGTAAGAAATGCGGGGGCAAGAAGGATACCGACGATCATTGTTATTCCGCCGAGCAGAAACGCGGTCATGATCGACGTAAATACGGTTTGCTCGGTCTTTTCCTTTACGCCCTCGCCGATAAGGCGTGCAATAACTATCTTTGCGCCTGCGGCTATGCCGAGCGCAAGCGTTACGAGAAGCGAGACTATGGTGGTGGTAGCACCCACGGCAGCCACAGCGTGCGTATCTGCCATTTGTCCAAGCACCATAATATCGACGGCGTTGAACAGGCTTTGTATCAAGGACACGAACAGCAGTGGAATACCAAAGCGTATTATGGATCTGAAAAGATTTCCGTGGAGTACGTCCACGCTTTTGATTTGAGTCATACATATTCCTCCTTTTCGGAAGATAATTATAGCATGTACAAGGTAAAAAAGCAAGCGGTTTTAAAAAAATTGCAAATTTAAAATTGAATTTTGTCGACGTACTTTACAAATGTATAAAAACGTGATATAATTACCGGGTAAATTTTAAATGGTTTAAGAAGGTTAAAAATGATAACAGGATATATATTTCTCGCCATTGCGCTTTTTTGCGGCGTAACCAAAGGATATTGCGGAAAGCGATCAAGCGGCACGTTGACATATTCATCGGATGCGCTCCTGATAAACGTGTTCAGAATGCTGGTGTGTATTGTTATTGGATTTATTATTGTGGCGGTGCAGGGAAAGCTCGGACAGCTTATTGTCAGTCCGACCGTTTTGGGTATAAGCGCTATTTCGGGTATATCCACCGCAGTATTCGTGGTCTCGTGGCTCCTATCGGTTCGCACCGAGGCGTATATGATGATCGACGTATGGCTTCTTACCGGAATAATTATTCCCATGTCGCTGTGCGCGGTGCTATACGGAGAGGATATAACGCTCTGGCAGTGGATAGGAATTGTCATTCTGATGCTTGCGGGATATATAATGTGTACCTATAATGCAGGGCTAAAGGGAAAGATGAAGCTCGGGACGCTCGTGCTTTTGATCCTGTGCGCTGCTGGCAACGGCTTTGCCGATTTTTCTCAAAAGATGTTCGTTAAGGCGGGAACGGGAATTGACGCTGCGGTATTTAATCTGTATACCTACGTTTTTGCGGCACTTGCTCTCCTTATCTGCTTTCCGATCTTCAGGACGAAGGATAAGAAAATTGTGGCGCAGGGCGGAGAAGCGATAAAATCACCGATTGCGGTGGTAAAGCCTATTGTCATATACGTGGTAGTAATGGCACTTTGCCTGTTTTTGAATTCTTACTTCAAGACTGCCGCTGCGGAGTATCTTACGGCAACGCAGATATATCCGATCGTTCAGGGCGGATCGCTTGTCTGCTCGATGCTTATGGCGCATTTCTTCTTTAAGGAAAAAATAAATCTGAGGGCTGTAGTAGGAATAGCTCTTTGCCTCGGCTCGTTGCTTATTATTAATTTAACTTAAAATAAAAAACACTTATGATGAATGAATTTTTATCATAAGTGTTTTTTGCTCAGTGGTTATTCTTTTTGATTGAACGGACCGGCGTCCCCGACGGTCCGAGGTTATTAAAAAATTATATGGCATTGTGCGGATACGCACTTATGTCCTTTTCTCTCAACGTATCTAAAGCCGGGCATCAAAGCAACGGAATTCCGTTTTCCTCGCAAATTCTGACAGTTTCGCTGTCCCACATGCTTGACTGAACCTCACCTATATGAGCACAGCCCATCATAAGCATACAGAGCCTTGACTGACCTACGCCGCCGCCGATAGTAAGCGGGAGCTCGTCGTTAAGCAGCATTCGGTGGAACGGAAGTGCACGGCGGTCGTCGCAGCCCGCGATGGTGAGCTGACGGTCGAGAGCCTCGGCATCGACGCGGATACCCATAGAGGAGATCTCAAGCGCGCGTCCGAGAACGTCGTCCCAAAAGAAAATATCTCCGTTGAGCGTCCAATCGTCATAGTCGGGAGCGCGGCTGTCGTGAGGCTTGCCCGAGCGAAGCGCACCGCCGATCTGCATAATAAACGCGGTCTTATGCTGGCGAAGGTAAGCCGTTTCACGCTCGCTTCCGCTCATATCGGGATAGAGATCCTCAAGCTCCTGCGTGGTTATAAAGGAGACCTCGCGGCATAGCTCGGTAGTGAGCTGAGGAAAGCGCACGTGCAAACGGTCGTTCGTGTTGCAGATAGCGTCAACTATTGCGGCAACGATAAGCTTCAGGTATTCTATGCTTCTCGTTTCGCGGGTGATTATCTTTTCCCAGTCCCACTGGTCGACGTATATGGAATGGACGTTGTCAAGGCACTCGTCACGGCGGATAGCGTTCATATCGGTGTAGAGTCCCTCACCGACGCCGAAGCCGTATCTTTTGAGCGCAAGCCTCTTCCACTTTGCAAGCGAGTGAACGACCTGAGCGTCAAGACCTATTGCAGGAATATCAAACGAAACGGGGCGTTCCTTGCCCGAGAGATTGTCGTTGAGCCCCGAATTTTCGGCAACGAAGAGCGGAGCCGAAACTCGCTTTAGGTGCAACGCCGAGGAAAACTCGGTCTGGAAGGTTCTTTTTATATATTCGATTGCTCTTTGCGTCTGATACGCATCGAGCTGTGGGCGGTAGCCCTCGGGTACGAATGTCTTGTTCATCGTGTAATACCCGTCCTTTCGTCAGCATAAATAACTATATTATTATATAATAAAGTGCGTTGCAAATCAAGAGCTTTTTTAAAATTTGATAAAGCATTTGCCAAATTATTCTTATTCGGTATCGCAAATGTTATCTTCATCAGGGCAGGCAAGCTCCTCAAGTGCCTCTATCATATGGTGCAGTGTTTGCGCTTTTTCCGTTTTTGCGACGCTGTAATATACCTCCTTGTCCTCTCGGCGTGTGACGACAAGGTCGGCGTCTCTCAGGAGCTTGAGGTGATGCGCCACTGCGGGACTGCTCATATTCATAATCGCCGAGAGATTTATAACACATTCCTCGGAGTGACAGAGTATCCAGAAAATACGAAGCCGAGTGCTGTCCGAGAGCTGCTTGAAAAGGCGCGAGACCGTATCAAAATTTTCATTGCTCCACATAGACGCAAGCATTTGCTCTCGCTCGCTGTTTCCATGGTCGTGGGGAAGATTTATCTGCATTGCTTGCTCCTTTCTTATCTTTGCATTTATCATATCAATATTATATCAAACGGCGTCGAAAATATCAATAGAATAATTAAAAAAACTTTTAATCGTTTTTTAAAAATAGTATTGACAGATAGGAAAAATGGTGCTATAATAAAAACACGATTAAGTAATCGTTTAATTGTATTGATAAGCGAGGTAGTATTATGAAAAAAACGTATAAGATCGAGGTGGATTGCCCGAATTGTGCAATGAAGGTTGAGGAAAAGATAAAAAAGCTTGACGGAATTGTCGATGCGAGCGTTAATTTTATGGCTCTTAAGCTGACTGTTGAATTTTGTGACGGAGCGGACGAGGCAAAGGTAATGGCGGCGGCGCAGAAGGCGGCAAAGAAGGTCGAGAGAGATTGCAGGATATATTTGTGAGGCAGGTATGAGCGCAAAGCAAAAAAGAATGCTTTTGAGAATAACGGTGTCGGCGCTTTGCGTTGCGGTGCTGTCCTTTGTGCAGACCGACGGGATATTGCGCCTTGCGCTGTGGATGATCCCTTATCTTATCATAGGATACGATATTTTGTGGAAGGCGATCCTCGGAATAATTTCTGGACAGCTCCTTGACGAGAATTTTCTTATGGCGGTGGCAACGGTTGGGGCTATTGCTCTTGCGGTATGGGGCAGGGGAGACTATACCGAGGCGGTCGCGGTAATGCTGTTCTATCAGATAGGCGAGCTTTTTCAGGGCTATGCTCTCGGAAAAAGCCGCAAAAGCATCAGCGCGCTGATGGATATTCGCCCCGATCACGCCAATATCGAGCTTGACGGCAGGCTTGCTTCGGTGTCGCCCGAGGAGGTAGAGATAGGGCAGATAATCGTGGTAAATCCCGGTGAGCGTATTGCGATCGACGGCGTGGTAGAGGATGGAGAATCCGAGCTTGACACATCTGCGCTTACGGGTGAGAGCGTTCCTCGTTCGGTACGTCGCGGAGATGAGGTTCTGAGTGCATCGGTAAATATGAGCTCTCCGCTTCGCATACGCACCACGCGCCCCTATGGCGAGTCGACTGTCGCAAGAATACTTGAGCTTGTGGAGAACGCAAGCTCCAACAAGTCGCGTTCCGAAAAATTCATAACCCGCTTTGCGAGAATATACACACCTGCGGTGTGTATAGCCGCGCTGCTGTTGGCGATCATACCGCCCGCCGTGCTTACGTTTATCGGAGCGGATGCTATGTGGAGCGAGTGGATATACCGAGCTCTCAGCTTTTTGGTAATAAGCTGTCCGTGCGCTCTCGTCATAAGTATACCGATGGGCTTTTTTGCAAGCCTTGGCGGTGCGAGCCGTCGCGGGATACTTGTCAAGGGATCGTCATATCTTGAAATACTGTCGGCTGTGGATAGCGTTGCGCTCGATAAAACGGGCACGGTTACTAAGGGAAGCTTTGAGGTATCGGAGGTGCATTCGGAGGGTATCGGACGCGAGCAGCTTTTGGAATATGCCGCTCTTGCCGAGGGAGCCTCAAGTCACCCTATCGCGCGTGGTCTGCAGAGGGCTTACGGTTGCGAGTATGACCGGTCGAGAGTGAGCGATATACGCGAGATAAGCGGAATGGGCGTTGAGGCAACTGTCGACGGTGTGCGGGTCTGCGTCGGAAGCCGCAGGCTTGTCGGAGACGGCGCAGAAAGCGTGAGAGGGGCGGTATACGTAACGCTTGACGGAGTATATCGCGGATATATTGTAGTATCGGATGTTCCGAAGCCCGAGACGGGTGAGGCGATAAAAGCACTCGGTGACGTGGGCGTTGACCGCATAGTTATGCTGACTGGAGACAGTGCCGATGTTGCGGCAGATATTGCGCGAAGCGTGGGAATAGACGACGTAAGGGCAGAGCTTTTGCCCGACGGCAAGGTGCGTGAGCTTGAGAGCTTAATAGAGCTGTCTGCGGGACGTGTGGCATTTGTCGGAGACGGTATAAACGACGCGCCCGTGCTTGCACGCGCAGACGTTGGCATTGCTATGGGAGGTATAGGATCGGACGCCGCGACTGCGGCGGCAGACGTTGTTATCATGGATGATGATCCGAGAAAGATAGCGCAGGCGATAAGAATATCGCGAAAGTGTATGGCTATTGCAAAGCAAAATATAATATTTTCAATAGGAATCAAATTTTTGTGCCTTATTCTCGTTGCGCTTGGCGTTGCGGGTATGCATCTTGCGATATTTGCGGATGTCGGAGTGTTGGTCATAGCGGTTCTTAATTCGATGCGAGGTTTGTATTGACATATTGATTTTTTTATGGTAAAATTAATGTGGTTATGCAGATCTCGCATCTGCTTTTTGTGAAAAATACCCATAATGAGTATTTTGTTCGCAAGACTTCCGAGTATAGCTTGATCGGAAAATCAAATTGTTTATAGGAGGATCACATGCGGAATGAAAAAAGCTAAAAGAATAATTTCTACGATCATTTTGCTATCGCTTATGCTTGCCGCGGCGCTTATGATCTCGTGTGACACGGGATCTGACAGCGACGCAGGGCTGTCAAAGTCCGAGCCGACGGTCGTGAGAGCGATAAAGGCGAAGAAGGATATAAAAAAGGGCACGGTGCTATCTGCGGGGGATCTCGATATAGTAGAGAGCGACAAGAGCGAGCTTCCCGACGGATATATTGCCAAAACGTCAGATGCGGTAAACAGAAAGCTTTTATCTGCGGTTAATGCGGGTGAATTTCTCACGACCGAGCTTCTTTCCGAAAAGACGTTTGGAGACGCGGCGGATGAAAAGCTCGAGGTTGACAATACGCTTGCCAGAAAGCTTGGCTACGTGGTAGTTACCGATTATATTGATGTCGATACGGGCGAGGATCTTTCGGGGGATATTCAGAAGATAATCGACAGCAATCCCCGAAAAACCATATATTTTCCCGACGGTGTATATACTATTGCTTATCCGATAAAGACCTCAAGTAATTTCGAAAAGGCAGTATCGCTTCATTTTTCTATGAATGCGGTGATCCGCGCGTCGGACAGATGGAAGGGAAGAACCGACCATATGATCCAGCTCGGCGTTATCGACAAGAGCTTTAGTATTGATGCTACGGGAACGAACTATTATCTGTACGGCGGAGTTATCGACGGAAACGGACGCGCGAACGGTGTGGCTCTCGAGGGCGGACGCGAGACCTCGATACGCAATGTGACCATAAAGAACGTTATGCAGGGGCTTCATATAGTCTATAACAAAGAATACACCTCTAACGACTCGGATACCGAGTGGGTAAATATCGAGGGCTGCGGTGTGGTGGGCACCGTAGGAGTACAGGTGGACGGATTTGACAATACGCTGAGCAATATGAGGATCAGTGGCTTTGAAACGGGAGTTAGACTTAATAATCCCGGCAATCTTATGCATAATATCTATACAAAATACCTTCAGAGCGAGAATCAGAGCTATGACGCAAGCAGGGGATTTTACGATGCGAGCGGCGGAAATTGGTACGATGCGTGCCGAGCAGACGATTTCAAAACGGCGTTTTTCGTGATAGGAAATTCGCTGTCTGTATACAACGATTGCGGTGCTTTGTGGAGTACATCAAGAGGCAGACAGATAGCGATAGAGACCGACGGCAAGCTTAATGCCACCGTAACAAACATAAAGGCGGAGTTCTGCGGAAGCGGAGATAATGCTTTGCTTGTAACATGTGCCGACGGCGGAAACGGTATTATAAAGGATCCTGCCTTCGACGTGAGGCTGGCGGGTAATGAGACCTATAAAAGGTATCTCGTCGGACGGGTCGTTTGGAACAATTCTTGATAGGAGGAAATAATGATGAATAAAAAATATATCGTAAAGCGTGCGCTTACGTGTATGCTTTGTCTGGCTCTTGCATTGGTAATGCTCACGCTTTGCGCTTGCAATACCGCGAACAATAACGGACAGGGTGAATCGGACACGGCAGAGCCCGTAATAGTAAAGGCGGTAAGAGTTAAGGAAAATGCGGCTGCGGGCGCGGCACTCGGCGTAAAAAATATTGAGCTTGTCGATGTTGATGCAAATACCTTGTCTGAGGGCTACCTTACCAAGCTTACGGACGCAACCGGAAGAATTCTTGCAGTTGACGTTATGGCGGGAGATTTTCTTTACACGTCTATGCTTGAGGCTAAGGAGAGCACGAAGGACGATGACGAAGGAAATACGGAGATCAGCGTGGAGACGGCAAGAGAAAAAGGCTATATTGTCGTTACCGATTACTTCAAGCTCATTGCCGGCGATGACGTTACCGAGCAACTTCAGCAGATCATTGACGAAAATCCTACGTCTACCATCTATTTTCCCGACGGTACTTATATCATATCTGATTCTCTTCTGACCTCGAGTGATCCCCAAAAGGCGGTTTCGCTCCATCTTTCAAATTTTGCCATTATTCAGGCATCTAACGATTGGAAGGGCGGAGATAAGCATATGATACGTCTTGGAGCAAAGGATAAGACCTTTTCTGTAGATGAGGTCGGCTCTAACTATTATCTCTACGGCGGAATTATCAACGGAAACGGAGTTGCAAACGGTGTTTCGGTAGAGGGCGGACGTGAGACCTCAATAAGATACGTATCTATGAAGTCGGTAAAGCAAGGACTTCACATTATGTACAACGAGGAATGTAAGTCGAGCGACGTTGACGTTCAGACGGTAAATATCGTAGGATGCTGCGATAAGGATTCTGTCGGTGTTCTCATTGATGGATATGACAATACGCTTACAAATATGAGAGTGGCACGATTTCAGGTTGCTGTCAAGCTCAACGGAGCGAGAAATACTCTGCGCAATCTGCATATGCTTTGGGTATATAACGATGATAAATACGATTACAATGACTCGGTAGGCTTTTGGGATACGAGCGAGGGCAATTGGTATGACATCTGTTATCCCGATAACTTCGCCGTAGGCTTCCGCACGAGCGGACATACCGTTTCGGTATACAATAACTGCTATGCCTACTGGTATTCTAAGACCGAGGGAGAGCCGCAGGTAGGCTTTGTGTCTGACGGACAGTTTAATTCTATAGTCAAGAATTACAGAGTCGACCTCAGATCCGAAAAGGTTGCAAAATTCCTTTTGGTAGGCGAGGCGGGAGGAACGGGAATAGTGGAATATCCCATTTTCCCCTCCGCGAATAACGAGGATGATACATACGTTGATTATCTTGTCGGAAAAGTAATTTGGAATGGATAAGGAGAAATTTATATGAACAAGATTTTTAAAGCTTTGGTATGCGCTTTGCTGGCTATAATAATGATCGGTATGTGCGCGTGTGACACTGCTGATAAGAACGAGGCAACAGATCTTGCCTCGGAAGTACCCACCGAGGCGCCGACAGAGGCACCTGCACGCACAGTCAGTGTGTTGGTACTCAAGAACAAAAAGGCAAAGAACGAATATATATCGTCATCGGACGTTGAGATCGTTGAGGTCAGCGAGGATCAGCTCCCGGACGATTATATAGCCAAAAAGACTCAGGCGATCGGAAAATGGGCGGCTGATACGCTTGATGCAGGCACATATCTCGGTGCGTCTATGCTTTTGAACGAATCTCCCGTAAAAAATGATCCGAAGCAGGACGATCCTTCGGTCTCTGAGCTTGGATATGTCGTTATAACCGAATACGTAAAGGCAAATACGGGACTTGACGTTTCTGACGCTATTCAGAAGGTCATAAACGAAAATCCCAACAAAACCATATTCTTCCCGGACGGAGAATACGTGCTTGGAAAGCCTATAGCGACATCTGCTAATCCCCAAAAAAGTGTGTCTCTCCATCTCTCCAACTATGCTGTGCTTAAGGCGGCGGACGGTTGGAATCATACCGAAGCTATGGTGCGACTTGGCGGCGCGGAGGCATTCAACAACATAACGACAAACGGCAGTAACTACTATTTCTATGGCGGAATAATCGACGGTAACGGCGTCGCAAACGGTATCTCGATCGACAGCGGACGCGAGACCTCGGTAAGAAACGTTTCTATCAAGCATACATATATCGGACTTCACATCAAGAATGGCGCAAACAACGGCTCGTCGGATGCCGATATTGATACGGTAAACATAGTCGGCAACAACAAGGCGGGCTCTATTGGTGTGTACGTTGTTGGATACGATAACACGCTTACCAATATGCGTATCGCTAGCGTGCAGACGGGAGTCAAGCTTGAGGGTGCAGGAAACTTCTTGCGCAATCTCCATCCGCTTATGATATATAGCGAAGAGCAGCAATACGATTATACGGAATCGGTGGGCTTTGACGACCAAAGCGGAGGTAACTGGTACGATTTCTGCTACAGCGATCAGTTCGCTGTCGGCTTCAAAATGGCAAACCACACGCTCTCTACCTATCAGACCTGCTTCTGCTTCTGGTACTATAGCGAAGAGCAGCAATACGATTATACGGAATCGGTGGGCTTTG
>CAZSSE010000025.1:0-12462 GCA_964609165.1 uncultured Lachnospiraceae bacterium | reverse complement strand
CTCATCTTGTCAAGAGATGAAAAAATAAAATAAAGATTTTTCGCATAGAAACGCGACTATTGTGTCAAAATGGATATAGAAAAAATTTTGGAGGATGCTATGAAATCAAAAATCATCACAATGCTTCTTGCCTTATCGCTTGTGCTTTGCGTGTTCACGGGCTGCGCAGGCAGGAGCGATAACGCCGATGTTCACGTTTTTTACTATACCTACAGTGATACCTATATCTCCACCGTGCGCTCTGCGCTTGATAAGGCGCTTAACGGAGCGGGGATAAATTATCAGGATTACGACTCAAACAACAATCAGACCACGCAGACCGAGCAGGTGCAGACAGCGATAACCAAGGGAGCAAAGCTGCTTGTCGTCAATATCGTTACCACCGGCTCTGACGACGCGGCGAACGGCATTATTTCGTTGGCTAAGGAAGCGGACATTCCGGTGATATTCTTTAACCGCGAGGTCTCGGACAGTGTGGTGCAAAGCTATGACAAATGCGTATTTATAGGAACAGATGCGACCGAGGCGGGCAAGCTTCAGGGAGATATGATCGGCGATTACGTCGTTAATAATTACGATAAGATCGACCTCAACGGCGACGGAGAGATCTCCTACGTGCTTTTTATGGGAGAGAAGGGCAACAATGAGGCGATCTACAGGACAGGCTATTCGGTTGAGAACGCCAATGCCAAGCTTTCGGCGGCGGGCAAAAAGGCGCTTAAATTCTACGATCCGTCCAACACAGACAAATATTTGCTTGACCGTGACGGAAAATGGTCGGCGCAGGCGGCAAACGAATATATGACCACTATTCTTTCCTCGCACAGTACGGCGAATAAAAATATGGTCGAGCTTGTCATCTGCAACAACGACGGCATGGCAGAGGGCGCAATTTCCGCGCTTTCCGCAGCGGGCTATAACACGGGAGCGAACGGAGCAACCGCCATTCCCGTATTTGGCGTTGACGCAACCTCTGCCGCACAGGAGCTTATCAAAAACGGCAAAATGGCAGGAACCATCAAGCAGGACGCCGAGGGTATGGCGACGGCTATCCTTAAATGCGCCGAAAACGCAATGGGTGACAAGAGCCTGCTTGACGGAATGGACGGCTATAATATAGATTCCGACGTTGCAAAGGTCCGTATCGCTTACGCTGTTTACCTTGGGGAAGACGGTACAAAATAATATTTATATTACTCTTTATAAAACTAACTAAAGCTAAGGACAAAGCATGGCAGAATATTTACTTGAGATGAAGAATATAAGCAAGAGCTTTCCAAGCGTGAAGGCTCTTGACGGCGTAACGCTGAGGATCCGCGCAGGGAGCGTCCATGCGCTTATGGGCGAGAACGGAGCGGGAAAATCAACGTTGATGAAGTGTCTGTTCGGGATATACTCGGCGGACGAGGGCGAGATCCTTCTTGCCGGTAAGCCGGTAAGCTTCAAAAATTCAAAGGAAGCGCTTGAGAGCGGCGTCGCAATGGTGCATCAGGAGCTAAATCAGGCGCTAAAGCGAAGCGTGTCGGACAATCTGTGGCTTGGCAGATACCCGACCTCGCTCGGATTTATCACGCGCGAGGGCGTGATGCGCAAAAGAACGCTGGAGATCTTTGCCGATCTCGGCATCGAGGTCGATCCCGACACGATAATGAGCACCATGTCGGTCTCCGAGCGGCAGATGGTTGAGATTGCAAAGGCAGTATCCTACGATTCCAGAATAATCGTGCTTGACGAGCCGACCTCGTCGCTCAACGACCGAGAGGTCGAGCATCTGTTTCGGATCATAGACAAGCTGAAGAAGCGCGGCTGCGGAATAATCTATATTTCGCATAAGATGGAGGAGATACTGAGGATCTCGGACGAGGTTACTGTAATGCGCGACGGCAAGCACATTGCAACCGAGCCTGCCGCGGAGCTTACCATGGACAGGATCATCAGGCTGATGGTCGGCAGAGAGCTGACCGAGCGGTTTCCGCCAAAGAACAACAAGATAGGTAACGTCGTGCTTGAGGTCGAGGATCTGTGCGCCCGCTACGCTCCGATACGTGACGTGTCCTTCAAGGTAAGAGCCGGCGAGATAGTAGGTGTAGCGGGGCTTGGCGGAGCGGGACGTACCGAGCTGCTTGAGAGTATTTTCGGGCTTTGCGAAAAAAGCAGCGGAGTGATCAGGCTTCACGGCAAGGAGGTGGGCAACCGCTCGCCGCGCGAGGCAAAGAAAAACGGATTTGCGCTTCTCACCGAGGAGCGGCGCGCCAACGGCATATTCGGCATACTTGATATTACCGACAACACCGTAATATCGGGGCTTTCAAAATATCGCACGGGCGGTGTGTTTCTCAGCGAGCGGAGAATGAAAAAGGATACCGATTGGTCTATCAGATCCATGCGCATCAAAACGCCGTCGCGCACGACGAAGATAATGACCTTGTCTGGCGGAAATCAGCAAAAGGTGATACTCGGCAGGTGGCTTCTGACCGAGCCGGAGATATTGCTTCTTGACGAGCCGACACGCGGGATCGACGTCGGCGCGAAATACGAGATATATCAGCTTATAATATCGCTTGCCGAGTCGGGCAAATGCGTTATGATGGTATCAAGTGAGATGCCCGAGCTGCTCGGCGTTTGCGACAGGATCCTCGTTATGTCGGGCGGACGCCTTGCGGGCGAGCTTGACGCCAAGAAAGCGACGCAGGAAAAAATAATGGAGCTCGCCTCACGTTTTGCGTGATGAGCCTTTGAGTTTGGAGGGAAAACGAATGAGTAAATCAGGATCGGGACTTGCGCGCTGGAATCCCAAAAACAGATTTATGGTATTTAAGGAAAGCTCACCCGAGGAGCGGCGCAGAGCGGTCAAGGAATTTTTTATAAACAATCTTTTATATATACTGCTGATAGCGGCAATCGTAGGCATACAGATATACGACTCGCGTTTTCTGTCGCTTTCGTCGATAGTAAATATCATTTCGCTGTCTGCGGCAAACCTGCCGATAGCGCTCGGCATCGCGGGGTGTATAATCCTTACGGGAACAGACCTTTCGGCAGGACGGATAGTCGGCGTAACCGCTTGCGTGGCGGCGTCGCTGCTACAGGCGAGCGGATATGCAAATAAAATGTTTCCGTCGCTTCCGACATTCCCGATATGGGCGGTATTTCTGATAGTTATTGCGCTTGGTGCTATTGTCGGATTTATCAACGGATTTTGTACGGCGCGCTTTAAGCTGCATCCGTTTATCGTAACGCTGGCAACGCAGCTAATCACCTACGGAGCACTTCTGATATATCTGATGCAGGGAACGAATAACGGTCAGTCGATCTCGGGGCTTGACGAGGGGTATACGAGCTTTATTACGGGAAGTATGCTTAAGATCGGCGGAGTTGCCATACCGAATTATATCTTTTACGCAATTGCGATCACGGCGATAATGTGGTTTATATGGAACAAGACGTCGTTCGGAAAAAATATGTTTGCGGTCGGCTCAAATCCCGAGGCGGCGAACGTATCGGGCGTATCGGTGTCAAGAACGATCATATTGGTGTTCGTGCTTGCGGGCATAATGTACGGAATTACGGGCTTTATCGAGGCGGCGCGGATAGGCTCTAACAGTGCTTCGACGGGCTTGAATTATGAGCTTGACGCGATAGCCGCCTGCGTTATCGGCGGTGTGTCGTTTGTCGGCGGTATAGGAAAGATACGCGGAGTAATTATGGGCGTTGTCCTGCTTCGTATAATCTTTGTCGGATTGACCTTCCTCGGCATTGATTCAAATATGCAGTACGTCATTAAGGGTATTATTATCCTCGTTGCTTGCGCGATAGATATGCGCAAATATCTTGTGCGAAAATAAAAAGCAAAAATGACCACCGCGTCGGTGGTCATTTTTGCTTATAATGCGTAATGCGGCGATTATCCAAACAAGCAAAATATATACACCCTGTAGGGACCGGCGTCCCCGACGGTCCGTTCGATAAAACGGTCTGTCGGGTAGGTGGCGGATATGGCATTTTTGCCCCGACAAACAGGTGAGATTATGGAGAAAAAGAGCGAAAATATGTGATAAATGCTCTAAATATAGATAATGCCAACAAAAAAATACGCGCGGTTTTGTTATGGGTGCACAAAAACGATTTATGATAACTAAATTTTTTTGTTTTTAGTTGACAAGCGGAATACAAAATGGTATAATATATCTACTAGAGGCTCGTCGTGTTACGGCGATCCGAATAAATAACACAAGGAGAAATGGTATGAAAAAGACAATCTCTATTTTGTTGATCGTTGCAATGATGCTTGCGTCTATGCTCGCTATCATTCCCGTGTCTGCTGCTCCCAAGGGAGAGAAGATCTCTTCGGCGGCTGAATTTACGGCAATGAAGGCAGACGGCGAGTACTATCTTGCCAACGACATTATTATCACTGCTTCTTACGCAGAGGCATTCAAGGGTAAGCTTGACGGTAACGGAAAGACGATCACCGCTTACAGCGCAACTCCCGTGTTTACGACGATCGAGGGTGCTGAAATTTCCAACCTCAATATCGTGTCGGAATTTGAGGCTGAAAGACCTGACGGTGACTTTGGTGCACTTGCAGTCACCGCTTACGGTACGTTTGAAGATATTACCGTGGATATTAGCGCAACCTTCACAAAGGATATTTCGAACACTGTCGGAGGTCTTTTGGGTGTTGTAAACGGTGAAACAGAGATCTATGGTGTAAGTACTACAGGTCTTATCGAGCAAAAAACAATCAGCAAGAAAGAGGGCGATGGTGCTGCTGCCATAGGTATCGGCGGTATCGTTGGTAATATCAATGGTGCAGGTAAGGTCTCCATAGAGGATTGTGTAAACCATGTAAACATTGATAATAAAATTACTAAAACCAGCACAGGCGGTATAGTTGGACGCTCCGGCGGAAACACTCAGCTTACGATCGAAAATTCTGCCAACTACGGAGATATTGCTATGCTCTCCGGTGCTGACGGTAAGACTCCTCACTCCGGTGCAGGCGGTATCCTCGGCGTTATGGCTGCTAACAGTGTTCCGGATGCAAGCCTGACAATTACCGATTGCCGTAACTACGGAGATCTTACTGCAAAATCGAGCACTACATATAACAACGACCATATGTTGGGCGGAATTGCAGGAAGACTTTACGGTCCAACTAAAGTAACCGTTAAGGGTTGTGTAAACTCAGGTACAATAACAAATAAGAGCGATGGTTGGGGCTCTGCGGCAGGAATTGTTGCAAACGTAGAAACCTACAACTTTAGCTGGTCTAATAACAAAGTGGCAGACATCAAGATCTCAGATTGCGTTAATACAGGTGTTGTTTCCGGCGGCAGCTATAACGGAGGTATAATGGGTTCTGCATGTCAGTTGAACTCTCCCGATATTGTAATTAGAATATCCGATTCTGCTAACTACGCCGAGATCAAGGGATCGGGTGCCGGTATACTCGGTCGCGCAGGTGTTAGAAATGGCGCAGGAAAATTTATAATAACCGGATGCTATAACAGCGGTGCTGCAACGGCAGCTATTGTTAATGAGATTATGCAGCAGTGGGAAGGCAACGGCGTTGATAAGAGTATTATCGGGGAGACGGCTGTCGGTGAGGAAAAAATATATACCGCTGAATATCCTGTACCCGAAATTACCGGCTGTGTAAATGAGGGTACCGTAACTAAAGGAATTGTTGCGTATATTTATTCCCACACGTATGAGGATAAGGGCTACCCCATGGAGAGCAAGGTTGAGATCACCGATTGCGTAAGCAACGGCACTATTGCTCCTGAAGGTGATGAGTACGTTGTTACCGCTCCCGAGGATGCAGAAGCAGTAACCGCAGAGGTTAAAGCTACCGTTCCCGGAAATCCCGCAGCTCTTGATGCAATTCTTGCAAAATATATGGGTCTTGTAGCAGACGACTACAAGGCAGGCTGGGATGATTTTGAGCCTGTTTACACCGCTGCTCTCGCAGACGCTAACAAGGCTACTACTCAGGCAAAGCTCGATGCCCATATCCCGCTTCTGAACGCGAAGAGTGCCGGTCTTGAGCTTGCAGATATAGATCTTGAGCCTCTTAATGCGGCTATTACCGCTGCAAAGGCAATACTTACCGACGAGGCTAAGTATACTCCTCTTACGTGGGGAATTTTCATAGCGGCTCTTGACAATGCAGAGGCTGTTGTGGAGGAATCCGATTCTCTGGACAGTGACCTTAAGCCCAGTGACGTTAAAACTGCAACCTCTAAGCTCATAACCGCTCAGAACGCTCTTGAAGAGCTTGCTACTGCGGAAAAGGCAGAGCTTGCAGAGGTTATAGAAAAGTACAGTGACGAAACAAAGTACGGTACAGATAAATACGTTTCCACATCTGTTGATGCTCTTAAGGCGATCATCGCTGCGGCTCAGCCTCTCGTTAGTGACGTTAACGCAACCAAGTCGGGTGTAAACGCTACTATAGACGCAATTGAGGCTGCGGCTGATGCTCTTGTTCTAAAGGCAGATCCCGCTTCTCTTAAGGCAAAGGCTGACGAGCTTTCCAATACATATAAGCACGATGATTATACCGCAAAGTCTCACAACGACCTTATCATGGTTATCAGAAGAGCTAAGGACGCAGCTGCCCTTAACGATATGTCTCAGGATGACATCGACGCAGTAATGAAGCAGCTCGACGACGCAGTTAAAAAGCTCGTTAAGAGAGGAAACTTCGACGCTATCGACGCAGCTCTCGCTCCCTATGGCGACGTATTTGACGCTGACGTTCTTAAGGAATTGGAATACAACTACACGATAGAATCCTTTAAGGCATTCTCCGGCGTTATTACCGAGGTAAGCAGCGCAAAGAAGGAGGACAAAAAGCCTAACTTCTCCGAGGCTGATGCTGAAAAGCTCCTTGAGAAGGTAAACGCAGCTATCAACGGTCTCGTTGCATTCGCTACGTATGGCGACCTCGATGCTAAGATCGCTGAGCTTAACGCTCTTGATAAGAACGCTTACACAGCAGAGTCGTGGCAGGCGCTTCAGGACGCTATCGCAGCAGCGACCGCACTGAAGTCTAACAGAAACACAACTCAGCCCGAGGCTGATGCGGCTCTTGCAGCTATCAACGCAGCAGTTGACGCTCTTACAGCAGTTTCCACCGACAGCACCGTCGATGTTCAGGATAAGAAGGGCTGTGGCTCTGCTATCGGCGCGACCGTAGTTGTTATGGTTGCTACTCTCGGACTTGGCGCAACCGTTGTTCTTAAGAAGAAGGAAAACTAATTGAAAGATCGGTTGATCTGATTCGCTAAACGAATAGCTGACCCCCGACGGTTTATCCGTCGGGGGTTTTATGCCTATGAGGGTTAAATCGCCGCAGAGACAGTGTGTTGAGGAACGTCTCTACAATCGGGAGGGATAACCACCGTGCAGTACAAGCACATAATCAAAGGACAATGTTGTGCGCTGCGTTGATGCAACGACCACGGACACAGGCTTGACGTGATTTACAATAAAATAAAACGTACCTGACGGCACTTATGCTCCGTCAGGTACGTTTCTCTTTGGAAAAATCAATACAAAAGGCTTACTGCAAAGCCGCAGCACCGATAATGCCTGCGTCATTACCGAGAGTGGCTATACGGAGCTGTGTAAGGGTGACAACGTCGCCGCCGTACTGCTCTGCGCGAACGTAGGGGATGATAGCGTCGATAAGCGACTGTCCCTCGTTCGAGACACCGCCGCCGAGCGAGATGACCTCGGGCTGGAAGATATTTATAAGGTTTGTAATTCCCGTTGCGAGGTATTTGACGTACTTGTTATATACCTCGGTGGCTACCTCGTCGCCCGCTCTCATGGCGTCGCAGGCGGTTCTGCCCGACACACGCTCCGCCTTGCTCATAGAGGTATATCTGCCTGTCCTATTGCATTCCTCTATTGCTTCATTGGTCATACGGATAAGTGCCGTTGCAGAGGAATAAGCCTCCCAGCATCCCCGTCTGCCGCATCCGCACCGAGCTCCGCCCTGCTCGATAACGATATGTCCGATCTCACCTGCGGCATTATTGAAGCCGACGAGTATCTTGTTATCAAGAATGATTCCGCCGCCGACGCCTGTGCCGAGCGTTACCATAATGCTGTTAGCCGAGCCTTTTGCCGCGCCTGCGACAGCCTCGCCCCAGGCGGCGGCGTTTGCGTCGTTGGCGATCTTTACCTTTGCCTTATCGACGCCCATTGCGTCGGCAAGTATCTGCACTATCGGAAAACGGCGGAAGGGAAGATTATTTGCGTACTCAACGCATCCGTTTGTGGGATTTGCAATTCCGGGGGACGCTATACCGATATTGGCTACATCATTTATATCAATGCCGCTTTCGCCGCATATCTCAAGGCAGAGGCGAGCCATATCTGCCGCGATAGCCTCAGCCTCACGGTTTGCAAGCGTGGGGGTGGTCTTTTTTGCCACGATCTTGTGTTCGTCGTTTACAAGTCCTACGGCGATATTTGTGCCGCCGAGGTCAATTCCTATTCTGTACATAAAATTTCTCCTTGAATTTATTTATTATCGTTTTGATATTTTTTGCAATACTGCGCAAGCGGACAATTCTCGCATTTGGGCGAGCGAGCCGTGCATACATCTCTGCCGAACTGTACTATACGGTGGCAGAAATCCGATTGGCTTTTGGGATCGACAAGCTCGGAAAGTATCAGCTCTACCTTGTGCGGATCCTTAAGCGTCTCGGGATAAAAGCCGAGCCTGCCGCATATGCGAATGCAGTGTGTGTCGGCAACGATCGCGGGCTTTCCGTATACGTCGCCCAGCAAAAGATTTGCGATCTTTCTGCCCACGCCGGGCAGGCGAAGCAGATCGTCCATATTATCGGGAAGTACCCCGTCAAATTCGTCGATCAGCATAGCAGACGCTTCCTTTATGCTTTGCGCCTTGGTATGATAAAGCCCGCAGGGGCGCACGATGCGCTCGATCTCCTCGAGAGGCGCGGTTGCAAGGCTTTCACAGCTCGGAAATTCCTTGAAAAGCTCACGGCAGACTATGTTGACGCGCGCATCGGTGCATTGCGCCGACAGGCGTCCCATTATCAGCAGACGCCACGGATCCTTGCCGTATTCAAGCGCGCAGACCGCCTCGGGATATATCTGCTCAAGAGCAACGACTATGTGCGACAGTCTTTCTTCCTTTGCTTTTTTGCTTTCTCTGCTCATTTTGTATCTTTCCCGGCGCAGAAATATGTACCTATATGTCCGCCGTCAAGCAGGGTGTAGAGGATCTCTGGCTCGTGACCGTTGAGAATAAACATCGGTATGCCTGCCGAGGTAACTATTTTTGCGGCGTTGAGCTTTGCTATCATTCCTCCCGTGCCGCGAGCCGTGCCCGCGCCGCCTGCGATAGAGTATACCGCGTCGTCAAGCACCTCTACGCGATCAATAAGCCGTGCGTCGGGATTGCTTCGCGGGTCGGAATCGTAAAGTCCGTCGACGTCCGAAAGATTGAGCAGAACGTCTGCCTCGCAGAGGGTTGCCACGTGGGCTGAGAGTATGTCGTTTCCGCCGAATTTTGTCAGCTCGTCGGTGGATACAGAGTCGTTTTCGTTGACGATCGGTATGCAGTTCATTTCAAGCAGGCGGTTAAAGGTGTTTTCTGCTGCGCTTCTGCGATCGGGATTTGTCAGAACGTCCTTGGTCATAAGTATCTGCGCGACCTTGTGACCGTAGTCCGAGAAGAATTTGTCGTATATCTTCATAAGCTCGCTTTGACCTACCGCCGCCATAGCCTGTTTGACCTCGGGGGCGTCGGGGATCGTGCCGAAGCCAAGCTTTGCCACTCCTGCGCTGACAGCACCCGAGGAAACGAGCACGATCTGAATACCGGAATTTTTCATATCGGCAAGAACCTTGACAAGCTTTTCTATTCGTCTTAAATTTAGATGACCGGTTGAGTGTGTGAGCGTCGACGTGCCGACCTTGACCACGATGCGACGGCTATCTCTGAAATAACCCATAAATACAGCACTTTCTTTAATATTTCCGAAAAATTTTCAAAATACTCTTTCAAAATCAGAGTTTTTGTATTATAATATAATTGTAAAACAATTATACACTTTTTTGGCTCGATTTGCAATAGTATTTTGCAAATTTTCACGCCAAACAAAAGAAAACCTATCGGAGGATCAAAATGCGACAGAGATATACGATCACTATTGCAGACATCGAAATGAACGTAATCAGCGAGGAGTCGCCCGAGGCGGTAGAGGCGTTGGTCGGACTTGTTGACAGAAAAATGAGGGAGATAGACGCCGCAAGCAAGCGTTGCTCAAAGACTGAGGCGGCGCTCCTTTGCGCGCTTGACTATTGCTCGGAGCGTATTAAGTCCCAGCGTAAGCTCAAGGCTCTGGAGACAAAGCTCGCTATGACCGAGGCTACTCTTGAGGAGGTTCTTGCCGAGAACGAGCAGCTGAAGAATAATATCTGACAGCTTACCATGCGGATACGGTGGAAGGCGCGAAAAATAAAACGCAAGGAGAACGCAAATGAATAAAACCAAAAATCCGGAGCTTTTAGCACCTGCGGGTTCTCCTTTGGCGCTTGATGCGGCAATCGAGGGGGGCGCGGATGCGATATACGTCGGGGGACTTGTATTCAACGCTCGGATAAACGCAAAGAATTTCAGCCCCGACGAGCTTTGCGCGGCGATAGACAGAGCTCACACCTACGGCGTTAAGGTGTATATAGCGGCAAACACGCTGATATACGACAGGGAGCTTGACGAATATCTGCGCGCGGCAGAGCAGGCTTATCTGTTCGGCGCGGATGCAATGATAGTTGCAGATATAGGCGCGGCAAGGGAGATAAAAAAGAGAATACCTATCGAGCTTCACGCAAGCACGCAGCTCTCTGGACATAACGTCGGAGCGGCGAACGTACTGCGCGATGCGGGATTTTCGAGAATGGTATGTGCAAGAGAGATGAGCCGCGAGGATATCAGGAGCTTTTGCAAGTGCTCTCCGATCGAGTCGGAGGTATTTGTTCACGGCGCACTCTGCGTCTGCCACTCGGGGCAATGCCTTTTTTCGTCTGTAGTTGGCGGAAGAAGCGGCAACCGCGGCGAGTGCGCTCAGCCCTGCCGATTGCCGTACAGGAACGGAAAAAAAGACGCATATCCGCTCTCGCTCAAGGATTTGTCGCTGGCGCACGTGTGCCGCGAGCTTTGCGATATGGGAGTATCGTCCTTTAAGATCGAGGGAAGAATGAAGTCTCCGGAATACGTACGCGATGTAACGAGAATATGGAGATCTATCATAGACGAGCACAGAAATGCGTCTCCCGAGGAAATGCGCGAGCTTGCGAGAATATTTTCGAGAGGTGGCTTTACCGACGGATATTATCAGGGAAAAATAAATTCGGGTATGCTTGGCGTGCGCACCGATGCGGATAAAAGGGACAGCACAGGGTTAAAGCCCTTTGAAAAGCTTGAAAGACGGATACCGATCTCACTTTCGGCTCGGATATGCAAGAATGAGCCGATGGAGCTTGTCGGCAGAGTGGGGCAGACCGAGAAAAGAGTTCTCGGCTGTGTACCGCAGAGTGCAATAAACGCGTCGCTTACACGCGAGACGGCGGAAAGAAATCTATCAAAGCTCGGCAACACAGCCTACAGGTCGGAGCGCTTGGACATTACGCTTGACGACGGTCTTATGGTGCCAATATCGGCGCTTAATGCGCTCAGGCGTGCGTTGATAGATGCGTTGTCTGCTGAAAATCACCGTAGCGAGGAGGATATAAGGGCAGCAGAGTCGGATTCTCCGACAGGCACGAGAGAAAAGGGCAGAATAAGCCGAACGGCAACCTTTTACGACGCGAGCACGGTGCCCGCGGATGCAGATGAGTTTTTTGAAAAAATATTTATACCGCTTGAGCAGTATGCGCAATACGGCAGAAGGGGGCTTGATGTCATGCTTCCCGAGGTCATATACGACAGCGAGAAGGCGGAGGTCAGCTCGATGCTTGCAACGGCAAGAGAAAAGGGCGCGGAGTATGCGCTCGTTGGCAATCTCGGTCATATCGCGCTTGCGCAGGAGGCCGGTTTGCGCCTGATTGGCGATCTGCGTCTTAACGTGTACAACGATCAAAGCGTGGTCGCGCTTGAGGAGCTTGGCTTTGAGGAGATATTAGCCTCGCCGGAGCTGTCGCTTGCAAGGCAAAGGGATCTTGGCGGCAGAACACGGAGCGTTGTTTATGGTAGATTGCCGCTTATGATAACCGAAAAATGCGTCGGCAAGGAGCTTGGCGGCTGTGCCGTATGCGAAAGCGGAAGAGCCACGCTTACCGATAGACGCGGCGTGGAGTTTCCCGTTTGGCGCAGACCGCGGCACAGAAGCGTGATATTTAATTCCGTGCCTATATATATGGCTGACAGATCCGACGTGCTCAGGGATCACGTCGGATCTGTCAGCCATATATATA
>CAZSSE010000024.1:0-12501 GCA_964609165.1 uncultured Lachnospiraceae bacterium | reverse complement strand
TCGGTGTAGTGTAGCGTAATGGCGCGGCGCATGGTCTCAAGGTCATTCCGCCTGCCGCCCGACGCGCAGGAATCTATCAGAAGTCCTTTGTTGCGTTCAAGCAGAGAATCCCAATATTTTAGATATCCTTGGACATGAAGATTTTCCAGCATGCCCATGCGGTGCTCGCTCTCGTTTTCTACCCATACGGGCAGGGGGTCGAAATTGAAATCCTGTCGGTATATAGAAACGTGAGAATCCTTTATTATCGAATCAACGCGATCGGTTATCCACTTGAGCGCCTCGGGATCACCGAGATTCAGCAAGCTGTCCCTCTTGGTATTGCCGTTCTCATCTGTCTTTGCAAGCAACCAATCTGGGTGCTCGTTTGCAATCTCCTCGCCCTCGCGTACTCGCTCGGGTTCAAACCACAAAAGAAGCTGAACGCCGTTTTCATTACAAGCCTTACCAATAGGAGCAAGACCGTTTGGAAAACGTTTTTCGTCAGGATACCACGTGCCTGTGCGCGGCCAGTTGTAATCGCAGGGATACCAGCCTGCGTCTATCCACCAAACGTCAGGCTTCATATCGCGTCTGATATATTCCTTGAGGGCATATATCTGATTTTCCTCGGTCGCACCCGTGTGCTCGGGCTTGCCGTCTACCTCGTAATTGTGTAGGCAGAGAATAGGTGGAACGGGCGCACCGTTTTGCTTGGGAATGATATGAGCGAAATACCAGCGTCTCCAAATATTTATTCCTCGGAACGCATCTCCCTCATAGGTGTATGCCATAATATTTACGCGAGGTGTCCGATAAGTCTCGCCGCTATGGAGCAGAGTATGGCAACGGTCCTGCCCGCAAGAGAATAAAACGCCGTTTTCACTTTTGCAGATGTCTGCCCTCCATTTAGCAGGCCAGCCTATCGCAATTCTGAACTCGCGGTTGGCACCGTTAAGAGTCATATAAGGGAAGGCTCCTTGACAAGATGCTCCGGTACAGGGAGAAAGCGATATTGGCTCTTCGAGCTTTGAGGTGAAAAAATGGTAGCCGTCGGGCTGCAGCGTATCGCCGTTTCCGTATTCAAGCGAGGGCGAGGGGCATATAAGCTCGCCCTCTATGCGTGCGTCGCTTATGACGGCACTATCCTTTTGAGCACGGTTAGTAATGAAAAATACCCATTCGATCACGGGAAAATCCTTGTATTCGAGATATTCCGCGCGTATATTAAGACCGTGCTCGTCTGTGCCGTCGATGATATACTGAACTGTATTCGAGTCGATGCGGCGCATACTGACCGTTGGAGAAAATTCTGCGGGTATGCCGCGCACAAGTCTGCCGTCGTATTTAAATGACAGTGGAATACTGTGGATGGCGGTAAATTTGAAAGCGTCCGACATGAGCGCCATGTCGGCGGCATCTGTTTTATATGTGGATTTCATATATAGCACCTCACTGCTTTTTTATTACAAGCTATCTCATAAAAGAACAAGTAAGTCAAGTAACTATCAGAGCTTATTTATGAGCCGAACAAATTACATCAGGCTTCTGTAAAGAGCCTCAATATCCTCTATGCTTGTGTCCTTGGGATTTCCGGGACGGCAAGCGTCGTTGTATGCGTCAACAGACATACGGTGAATGTCCTCTTCCTTAGCTACACCCTTTAGTGAGGTCACTATTCCGACGTCCTCTGCAAGTCGGCGTACAGCCTCAACAGCAGCCGCACGGTACTCGTCCTGAGTCATAGCGTCAACGCCCTTAACTCCCATAGCGCGAGCGATCTCGCGGTATTTTTCACCTGTAGCTTCTGCGTTATACGCCATTACTGCGGGAAGAAGGGTAGCGCAGGCCTTTCCGTGAGGCATATCATAGTATGCCGAGAGCGTGTGCGCCATAGAGTGATCTACGCCGAGACCAACGTTGGAGAAGCCCATACCTGCAACGTACTGACCGAGCGCCATGCCCTCGCGACCCTCTGCTGTGTTAGCAACTGCTCCGCGGAGCGAGCGCGCGATGATCTCGATAGCCTTGAGGTGGAACATATCCGAAAGCTCCCATGCGCCGCGGGTGATGTATCCCTCGATTGCGTGTGTAAGTGCATCCATACCTGTTGCTGCGGTAAGAGCGGCGGGCATGGAGGACATCATATCGGGATCAACTATTGCAACGACGGGAATATCGTGGGCGTCGACGCATACGAACTTGCGTTTCTTTTCAACGTCTGTGATAACGTAGTTGATAGTGACCTCTGCGGCAGTACCGGCAGTCGTTGCAACTGCAATAGTGGGAACGCAGGGATTTTTCGTGGGAGCAACGCCCTCAAGCGAGCGGACGTCTGCATACTCCGGATTGGTTATAATTATACCGATAGCCTTAGCAGTGTCCATGGAGGAGCCTCCGCCGATAGCTACGATGCAGTCAGCACCTGCTGCCTTGAAGGCTGCAACTCCGTTTTGTACGTTTTCTATAGTGGGGTTTGGCTTGATGTCCGAAAATACGCTGTATGCAATACCCTCGGCGTCAAGAAGATCGGTTACTTTCTTGGAGATACCGAATTTGATAAGATCGGGGTCTGTGGCAACAAAGACATTCTTAAAGCCTCTTGTTTTGATCTCTGTGGGGATAGCAGAAATAGCACCTGCTCCGTGATAGGATGTTTCGTTAAGCATAAACTTGTTCATATGGACACGTCCTTTCATTAAAAAAATAATGTTGAGCAAAACACTTGCTCAACATTATTATACAGTTTGGTTAATAAAAAGTCAAGGTCTATTGATAAATTGGTAATATTGATAGACAGAATGAATTTCGGCGCGGTGGGATTACACCGTAAGGATAAATTCATTATTGGCGTCAGATGATACCTTGATCTGTTTGATTACAGTATTACCGCCGTGCGAGATTTTTAACTCGTAATCTCCGTAAAAGCCTCGCAGCGTAATGTCCCCCTGAATGTCGGAGCAGACGGTAGCGTTTGTTCTCCACCTTTTGTTTATAAGCTCGTTTATTCTTTGATAAGCCGGCTTGGGGGTCATATCAAAGCGCAATAGACCGCCGTGATAGTAGTTTTCGCCAAGCGTCATATTGCCTTGAGTTGCCCTGATCTTTTCGGGATCGGGATCCGAGACGTGCGCGTAGCCGTCAACGAGATTCCAATATATTATTTGCTCTACGTTCGGATGCGAGAACCAAACCGAATAAAGCCACTCAATAATGTCTGCCTGTATTTGCTCGTTCTCTTCATCCCACGAATAGGACGGAACGGTGACTTCTGTTATTTGAAGAGGCTTGCCGAAATTGGAGTAGAGATCCATATGCCGATATAGCTCGTCGGGATCAAGCAGACGGCGGGTAGCCGAGTATTCGTCCTCCTTTTTAAAGAAGAGATGATATTGCATTCCTATCGCATCTATCGGTGCGCCCTTCAGAATGTTTGCCTCGGTGTAAGCATAGTATTTGTCGGTCGCGCGGCAGTGATCCTCCCAGCAAAGTCCCGTCCATTCATTTATACCGAGCTTATTGCTCGGAAAATATTTGCGAGCCGTCTTAAAGCACCATTCTACAAAATCGGGTTGGTTGTAAAATGACGTCGTTACTTCGTGAGAATCCCACTCCATCTCGTTTGTTATCTCAATAGTCGGTATTTTACCTGCATATCGCTCTGCGACCTCACTGAAGCGTCGCTCCAGCTCTCGCTTTACCTCATCGACATCGGCATCCTTTAACCATTTCGGGAAGCAATAAGCGTATGCAAGCGCATGCTCGCGAGGCTCTATTCCGTGTTGCTCGCAAAATTCGATGCAGAGATCGGGAGCGGGACGACGGTATACTTTGCGGCTGTCTTTCGCATATCTCGGAGAGTTTCGCACAGGCTCAAGCGTATTCCAGTAAAATGGCAGGGTAGCCATATTGAATACGTCGGAAAAATACTTCTTGTAGCTTTCATTCTTTTCGGGGGTTTCAAGCTCGTCGAGCATAAATATATTTGCTCCAAAGCGGAATTCGTGTGTTTTTTGCGCGATCTCTACGGAAGCACCGCTTACAACGTTTCCGTTGGCGTCCTTAAGGGATATTCTTATATCACCCTTGCGGTTTTGTTCGATTCCATCTGCAATTCTTTTTGTGACCTCCTGCTTTTTTTCTTCAAAAAGCGCTAATACCTTTTTTCTGTCTGACATAGTCATACCTCCTTTTTTTTAAATTATAACATATATACGCAAAGGTGTGTACCTGAAAAACAATAATAAAGGTTGACTTTTCGAAACAAATATGGTAATATAGTGACATATTCGGAGGACATAGTTATGATTTTCGAAAATAATCTTTTGTCGCTTTCAATACTTGACGTGCTAAGTTTAGATCTAGGAGGCGTTAATTCTCAAAACGGAGGGCGCCATTTTGATGCGATCTCGCTGCGCTTGCGCTCAGATGCGGTTCTTGAGGCTAACGGAAGAAGCGTTCACGCAGACGGCGGCTCGCTTTGCTACCTTCCCGCGCATCTTGATTATAAAAGGAGTGCCACGGTTGATGAGTTTATAGTTATACATTTTCACACCGCCGATTACGTCGGTCGCGAGATAGAGCTTTTTATTCCGGACGATTTTGAAAAATTCCGCAGTCTTTTTGAGTCGGCACTCGAAGCATGGAGCTCAAAGGATAGTGGCTATATGTATCGTGCAACTGCCGTTCTTTATCAGATATTTGCCGAATGTAGCAGGGCTTTTGCGCCGCGCGAGAGAAGACGGTCTAAAATACACGCTTCTGTTGAATATATGCTTGAAAATTACAGAGATCCCGATATTACGGTGTCCGAGATAGCTAAGCGGTCGTTTATGAGCGAGGTTTATTTTCGAAAGCTTTTCAAGCTCGAATTCGGTACGTCCCCACAAAAATACATAATCGATCTGCGTCTGCGCCATGCGGAGAAGCTTATGTCAACGGGATATTATTCTTTAAGTCAGGTGGCATACGAGTCGGGATATACCGATTACAAATATTTTTCAAGTGAGTTTAAAAAGCGAAACGGTGTATCACCCTCAAAATATTTTTATGATTTCTGATGCAAAACGGGATATTGTCGTGGGGGATTGGAGCGGCTGTATTAAATATTAAAGCCGCTCTTGCCTATCAAGGCAGGAGCGGCGGCTTATTCAATTCGATTTTAGAGATTATAACATTTAAAGAAACCGTTTCAGTCTTTCGATGCTTTCTTCCTCGTATTTTACGGTTTTTCTCGCAAGGGCAAGAGCGTCCTCGGCGCAGGATGTGTTCTCGTACTCACGAATTAGCTTTGTGGTGTCTGTGATACCCATAGTTGCGCCCTGTATCATCATATCTGCGATATGCGACGTGCTGTCGTCCATCATAGTGTTCATCATAACGCCCATCCTTGTGCCCATTTTTGCCATCAAGGATTCTTCCTTTGGCTCATCTCCGTTCTTAAACAGTATTTCGCGGATCTCCTTGGCAAAGCCTTCATAGTGCTCAAGCTCTGCCGTCATCTCCTCACGCATCTTCTGCTCCTTGACCTTGGGCATAAGATCTATGATCGAATCTGCGCCCATTTTTACATTCTTGTATAATAAATCAAGGAATTTTTTGGTTATTTCCGCCGTATTTTTCTGTTCCATATATTCTCCTTTTTTGATCCTCAGATCGTTTTTAAAAACAGTTTTCCGCAAAACAGTCAAAATATTCTCAAAAGCAATAAAAATTTTTCTTTTTGATTGCCAAAAAAAATAAACTGTGCTATAATAGTGGTACAATAATTTTTTAAGGAGATCATACTATGAAAAAGTATCTTTTGCCAAATAGCGGAAATTTCTATAAAGCAAATCTGCATTGCCATACAACCTATTCCGACGGCTGCAAAACGCCGGAGCAGGTAAAACAGAGATATAAGGATCTTGGCTATTCTGTAGTCGCTTATACCGATCACGATATTTTAGTGCCTCATCCCGAGCTGTGCGATGACACATTTCTCGCGCTTAACGGCTTTGAGATGGAAATAGACGAGCCCGAAACAAATCAGTACGGATACCGCAAATGCTGTCACATCTGCTTTGTCGGACTTGAACCCGATAATGTTACACAGCCCTGCTGGAACAGAGAAAAATACGTTTGGGGCAATGCGGTATCGCACAGACCCGAGGTAACGGTAGATGAAAGCGAGCCCGATTATATCCGTAGATACGGCTCTGAGGGTATTACCGATATTATGACAAGGTGCCGTGAAAAGGGATTTTTTGTTACGTACAATCATCCCTCGTGGTCGCTTGAGGACTACAGTGATTACATGGGATATAACGGTATGCACGGCTTCGAGATGTTCAACGGAGGTTGCAATGCCGCCGGATATGATGACTACAATCCCAGAGTGTACGACGATATGCTCCGCTCAGGCAAGAAGGTCTATGCTATAGGAGCTGACGATAACCATAATTTCCATTCGGACGGTTCACGCCATTCTGATTCGGGATGGGCGTGGACGACTATCAAGGCGGACAAGCTTGAATACCGCACCATCACTAAGGCTTTGGAGAACGGAAGCTTCTATGCGTCCGAGGGACCGGAAATATATGAGCTTTGGTACGAGGACGGACAGGTGCACATCAGCTGCTCGGATGCCGACCGCATCTGCTGTAATTATAAGGTGAGACGCGCAGAAATAGCTATTGCCGAGAACGGAGTTCCCGTAACCGAGGCAACCTTTAGCTTTAATCCCGAGTGGGGATATATGCGCATAACCGTAATAGATGCACAGGGCAGACACGCTTGCACCAATGCTTATTTTGCAGAGGATATTTGCGATTGAGGTGAAGATAAATGAATGAAAAGGAAATTGCAGAGCTTCGCCGACGCTATCGCTCTGACAGAACTAATATCAGTCGAATTTTCGGTTGCTTTGTGAATGAAAAGAAGGAGATAATCTCGGAATTTGAGCAGTCGCTCGGCTCGATGAGCGAGGACGATGCCGACGGAATGCTCTCGGTGCTCAAAAAGGTGCTTACAGGGGCACAGGGCTGCAATCTGCACGAGATAGAATTTTCAACCGCAGAGGTTAATGAGAGCGAGGATTACAGACTTATATTCAAGCTTAGGGAGGATAAGCTTGCAGACGCCGCGCAAAGATCTGAGCTTTACGCAAAGGTCGTCGCTTCTCTTGAGCTTGAGGGGAACTATATGATCCTTATGGCTCACGACAGCTACGACGTTTTCGATTACGGAGCTGACGGAGAAAAAGATATTGAGTCAAATACAGTATTTTCTTATATCGTTTGCGCTATATGCCCCGTCAAGGCGGCAAAGCAGACGATGAGCTATTATATACCCGGAAAGTGCCTGCGCTCTATCGGCGCGGATACGCTTATCGCCCGTCCCGAGCTTGGCTTCGTTTTTCCCGCCTTTGACGACCGTAAGGCAAATATATATAAGACGCTCTATTATACGAAAAGCACAGAGGACAGCCACGACGCAGTTGTAGGCGCACTTTTCGGAGCGGAGCTTCCGATGCCGGCGGCAGAGCAGAAGCAGACCTTTGGACAGATACTTGAGGATACGGTGGGTGATGAATGTAGCTTGCGCGTCGTGCGCTCGGTACATGCTCAGCTCGAGCACAAATTAGAGGAGCATAAAAATGAAAAAAATCCCGAGCCCTGCGTAATCAACAGTAGCGAGGCCGGCGAAATGCTTCGTTATTGCGGGGTGGACGACGAAAAGATCGAGGCGTTTGAGAAAAAATTTGATGAATCGTTTGGCGAGAACTCGTCTGTAAGCGTCTCAAATATCAAGGCGAGAAAGAAGCTTGAGGTAAAAACTCCCGAGATCAGCATAAAGGTCGAAAACGGAGAGAATGATCTTGTCGAGGCGAGAGTTATCGACGGAACAAAATACATATTGATCCGCGCTGATAACGGCGCGACGGTTAACGGCATAAATGTAACCTTTTAAGTAGCTAACCGAACTGTTAAACTATAACTGTGAAAGGAGAGGCTGATGGGCTCGGTGCTTTTGAAATCGAAAAGAATGACCGCATTCTTTTTCGATCTGCTTTGCTATATTGCTATAAATGCTGTTTTTGTTCTGCTGGCTATTGCGGACAGAACGCTTGTGCTGAAAGCAGCAGGTCTGTTTCTTACCGATCTGACTGTGCTTGCGGCTCTGATCCTCTCATTTCGCTCGGTCATGGGCTTTTACAAAAGCGTATGGCGTTATGCACACACCAAGACATATCTCTTCGCTATCGTGGCAGATACCGTGGCGGCACTCACGGCTATCCTGCTTACGTGGGCTGTGAGAGGCACGCTTACAGTCTGGTATTTTATCGTTGTTACGTCGTTTTTTACCTTGCTGACGCTTGTGTCAAGATCTGCTTATCGCTTGACCTGTAAGCATATTAACAAAGCCGCGGATGATTTGGACTACCTTCTTTTCCGAAAGCCTATCAATATCAATAACGGTCTCGCTTTAGAGTATTACAAAGATAAGACCGTTCTCGTAACGGGTGGCGGCGGCTCGATAGGAAGCGAGATATGCAGACAGATAGCGGAGTGCGCGCCGCGAAGGCTCGTTATTCTTGATATTTACGAGAATAATGCTTACGAGATACAGCAGGAGCTTTTGCGCGAGTATGGATCTTCGCTGGAGCTTTCGGTATATATAGCATCGGTAAGGGATGCAGAGCGGATTTGCGCTATTTTTAACGAGTGCCGCCCGGACGTTGTCTTTCACGCGGCGGCGCATAAGCATGTTCCGCTTATGCAGAGCAATCCATCCGAGGCGATCAAAAATAACGTGCTCGGCACTTACAATGCCGCTAATGCCGCTGAGCAATGCGGAGCGCAGAAATTTATTATGATCTCGACGGATAAGGCGGTAAATCCCACGAATATAATGGGGGCGTCGAAGCGGATGTGCGAGATGATAGTTCAGTGCCGTTCGGATAGCAATACAAGCTTCGCGTCGGTAAGATTCGGTAACGTGCTCGGCTCAAACGGCTCGGTCGTTCCGCTGTTTCGACGGCAGATAGAGAACGGCGGACCTGTAACGATAACCGATAAGCGTATAGTCCGTTATTTTATGACTATTCCCGAGGCCGGTCAGCTTGTCATTCAGGCAGGGGCTATGGCAAAGCAGGGACAGCTTTTCGTGCTCGATATGGGAGAGCCTGTGAGGATCTACGACCTTGCAGTCAATATGATAAAGCTGTACGGTCTCATTCCCGAAAAGGATATTAAGATAGAGGAGGTCGGACTGCGCCCGGGCGAAAAGCTTTTTGAGGAGCTGCTTATAAATAACGAAAACGTTGAAAAGACAGACAACGATATGATATATATCGAGACCGATACGCCTTATACACGGGAGCAGGTCGATGAGAAGATAGATATACTTGTAAGAGCAATGGAAAGCCCTGACGAAAAGGATATTGCAGATGCGATGAAAATTGTGGTTCCCACCTTTTCAGAGCCCGACGAGATCAATTCGGTGGCAGAAGCTGCAAAAAAGCGTTGAGCATGAGCTCAACGCTTTTTTATATATTAAGCAGATCGGAGAATTTTTCCAATATATAGTCGGCGTTTTTCAGCTCCTCACGGTCGCCGTAGCCGTGCAGAACTGCTGCAACCGGAATCGAGCATGCGTGCGCGCCGATGACGTCGTAATCGCGATCTCCTATCATCACGGTTTCGCGGGGATCAATGCCTGTCTGCTCAAACAGATAGCCGATAACGTCCTTTTTGGCGCAACGTGTCTCCTCCATATTGTTGCCCGCTTTAAAGGTGAAATATTGGTCGATGCCGAAGTGCTCTACTATCTTGAACGCATAAAGCTCTGGCTTGCTGGTTGCAAGATATATAGAACCCCCACCTGCCTTGATAGCCTCAAGTACGGCTACCGTATCGGGATACAGCTTGTTTTCAAGATAGCCCTTTACACCGAAATATTCTCTGTAGTATTCGAGCAGAAGCCTTGAATCCTCAACACCGACACCGCAATATTTTCGAAAGGATTCCATAAGCGGAGGACCAATAAACTCGTTGAGCAGCGTGTCCTCGGGTATGGGAAGCCCGAATTTGTTGAGAGCGTATTTTATGGAATTGCGAATACCGACACCCGGATCGGTCAATGTTCCGTCGAGATCGAAAAGATAATTTTTAAATTTTAACATATTGTACCCCAAAAATATTTTCTTATGAGATTATATCATATTTTGCTGCGTGTGTCAATCATTATAAACCGATCATATATTCGGTATTTTGCCGAGAAAGATAATAAGTATTTCTGTAAAGTAGCAGAGCTTTGATACTGTTGATTTAATTATACCGTTACCTTTAAAATGAAAAACAAGATGAAAATAAGTATAAATCTCCGACATTTACAAACACTAACAACATAATTTGAAAAATTTATGAGTGACGTTTGAAAACGTTATTAGCAGATAGCAAAAATAATAAAGGAGATTTTATATATGAAGGCCACAGGAATTGTGAGAAGAATAGACGATCTTGGTAGGGTAGTTATACCAAAGGAAATAAGAAGAACAATGCGTATCCGAGAGGGCGACCCTCTTGAAATATACACTGATCGGGAGGGCGAGGTAATATTTAAAAAGTATTCTCCCATAGGGGAACTGAACACCTTTGCAGCTCAGTATGCGGACACGCTTTCAAAGACCTGCAATCTGTCGGTTCTTATATGTGACAGGGACGCGGTTATAGCGGTTGGAGGAGTCTCTAAAAAGGAATATATGGACAAGGCACTCAGCAAGGCACTTGACGAGATCATGCAGAGGCGAGCTCTTTACAGATATACCGGCGAGCAGGGCGCGGAGAAGCTATATGCCACGGATGACAGTGGCGATCAGTTTGTAAGCTGCGCTATGCCTATTATAAGCGAGGGAGACGTTATCGGCTGTGTTGTCTCTCTGCAAGGTGAGCAGGTTGGCAAGCGTGATCCTGCAAGCTATGAGGTTGAGAGTAAGCTCATAACTACGGCGGCAAATTTTTTGGGTAAACAGATGGAATCGTGAACTATGCTCGGCTTCATACGCCGTTCGGTTTTATTGACCGAACGGCGATTGCTTTTTATATTAACAAGCTTTTGATTTGATACGGTAGCACCATCTTGCACGCTTGCTCCGGGTTGACAAAAGGCGGCATATATGATATAATAAAATGAAATATTTTTTTCTTAGGAGTCAAAATGTTATTTAACTCACTTGAGTTTTTGGTATTTTTGCCGATAATATTTACGGTTTTCTGGATATGTCCGAACAGATGGCGATGGGTGCCGTTGCTTATAGCCTCGTACTATTTTTATATGTATTGGAACTATAAGCTGATCTTTCTGATACTGTTTACGACGGTTGTATCCTACCTTTGCGGCATCTTTCTTGAGGCGGCAGGAGACAGGAATGGAATACGGCGGCTTATTCTCGGTGTTACGATGGTATCCTGCCTTGGCGTTCTGATATTTTTTAAATACTTTAATTTTTTGTATGACGTATTTTTTGATATTCGAGCTGCTTTCGGCGGGGCGTCTCCCACGGGATATTTTAATATCATTCTTCCTGTCGGAATATCCTTTTATACCTTCCAGACGGCATCGTACGTTGTAGACGTATATCGCTCAAATATACGTGCGGAGAGGCACTTTGGTTATTTTGCGCTCTTTGTCACCTTCTTTCCACAGCTTGTTGCAGGTCCTATCGAGCGTCCCGACGCACTTTTGCCCCAGCTCAGAACACCTAAAAAGCTCAAAAATGTTGATTTTGTCGGTGCATTTCGCTTTATGCTTGTAGGATTTTTCAAAAAGATCGCAATAGCTGACTCGATAGGAATTATCGTTAACGCTACGTATGAGAATGTCGATGCGGCAAACGGACTTGGGGCGCTTATATCGACGTTGCTTTTCTCGGCGCAGATATACTGCGATTTTTCCGGATACAGCGATATTGCAGTGGGCAGTGCCAAGCTGTTTGGCGTGGAGCTTACCGAAAATTTCAATACCCCCTATGTGTCGCGATCTATAAAGGAATTTTGGGGCAGATGGCATATCTCTCTTTCCTCGTGGCTTCGTGATTACATATATTTTCCGATAGGCGGAAGTCGCGTCAAAACTGCACGCTGGATATTCAATATTACGCTGGTGTTCTTTATAAGCGGACTTTGGCACGGCGCGAGCTATAATTTTGTTATATGGGGACTTTTGCACGCGCTCTTCCAGATAGTCGGAAGGCTTACGCTAAAGCGCAGAAACAAATTTTGGATGGCGGTTGGAATCTCTCCCGACGGCAAATTGATCTCGCGGCTGCGTAATATAGGCACGTTTGTGCTTGTTACGCTTTCCTGGGTATTTTTCAGGGCCGCCACACCGAATGACGCGCTTACGATACTCGGCAAGATGTTTACCGATTATTCCTTTACCGCAGAGTATTTAGAAAGTACTGTGGCGGCATTGTCGCTTTCGTGGGTAACGGTTGTATATACTCTGTTTGCGCTTGCTCTTATGCCCTGTCTTGAAAAG
>CAZSSE010000023.1:0-12516 GCA_964609165.1 uncultured Lachnospiraceae bacterium | reverse complement strand
CGCTTTACAGTTATTGCACATCATACCCTCAACGCAAAGTGTAACTGTTTTTGTTTTTCCAAACATATCATTATCCTCCAAGGTTTTATAAATATATATTTTTTTATATCTGAGCCTAAGTGAATTCATCACCACGAAAACCGACGATACGCTCATAGCGGCAGATGCGATCATCGGGGAAAGTGTGATGGAAAAGGGCGGATACAGTACGCCTGCGGCAACGGGAATACAGACGGCGTTATAGAAAAGCGCCCAAAAAAGATTTTCCTTTATGGTTCTAATTGTAGCTTTTGAAAGGCTTATTGCGCTTACGGCGTCGGTAAGCGAGCTTTTTGACAGCACGACGTCGGCGCAATCTATAGCTACCTCGGTTCCCGCACCTATCGCTATACCTATGTCGGCAGATGCAAGCGCGGGGGCGTCGTTAATGCCGTCACCAACCATAGCGGTGCGTCCCTGCGCCGAGTATTCACGTATGATGCTCTCCTTATGCTCGGGCAGGAGCCTTGCGCGGCAATGCTCGATACCGCACTGCTTTCCGACCGCAAGAGCACTTCGCTCGTTATCTCCCGTAAGCATTACAGGGGTTATGCTCATTCGCTTTAACTCGGATATTGCCTTCTTGCTGTCGTTGCGAACCTTGTCGGCTATAGCCAACAAGCCGAGAGGCTTGCCGTCAAGAGCCACGGCGACCACTGTTTTGCCGTCCTCCTCAAGCGCGCACATCGAGCTTGAAAGCGAATTACACAGCTCAATTCCGTGATCGCGCAAAAGCTCGGGAGTTCCTATAAGGCAGAGCTTGTCCACACCGTTTTCGGTGATAGCGACACTGATGCCCTTGCCTGTGAACGAACGAAAATCCGACGCCGCGGCAGCTCCTGCTGTGTCAAGTCCGCGCACCTTTGCTTCCTCGCATATTGCGGCGGCAAGCGGATGGCTTGACATAGACTCGGCAATATAAGCTGTACGCAGTATCTCGCTCTCGCTGCCGTCGGTAACAATATCGGTAAGATATGGCTTTCCCTCGGTCAGAGTGCCTGTTTTATCTGTAAGAAAGAATTTTATCGAGTGAAGATTTTCAAGTGCCTCGGCACTCTTGATGAGTATTCCGAGCTTTGCTCCGCGGGCAGTACCGACCATTACGGCTGTAGGCGTGGCAAGACCGAGCGCACATGGGCAGGATATAACCAGAACCGATACTGCGCAGTTAAACGCCATTGAAGCATTGCCGTCTATGGCTATCCAAAGGATTGCGGTAAGCACGGATATGGCAATAACAGCGGGAACGAATATGGCACTGACCTTGTCGGCAATGCGCGCGATAGGCGCCTTTGATGCTGCGGCATCCTCAAGCAATGAGATGATCCTCGATAGCGTCGTATCGCCGCCTACACGCTCGGCGCGTATGCGAATATATCCGCTTTGCAGGGTGCAGACCGCGCGAACGCCGTCCGAAGTCGATTTTTCAACGGGTATGCTCTCGCCGCTGATAGCCGACTCGTCTACCGCGCCCTCGCCCTCGATCACTATTCCGTCAACGGGTACAGTCTGACCTGCCTTGATCTCGACTATATCTCCTACCTCTATTTCAGAGAGCGGGAGCTCTACAAACTCGCCGTCACGAAGAACAGATGCCGAATCCGGCATCATAGAGGCAAGCCTTTGCACTGCGCTTGATGCGTTGGCGCGAGCCTTGCCCTCAAGCGTTTTGCCGAGAGTAACGAGCGTCAGTATCATAGCTGCACCCTCAAAATACAGGTTGTGGCGGTAAAACTCAACCAATTCCGTGTTTCCAGAAAGCTCCCCGATAAGCATCAGCACCATAGCGATCGTTCCATAGATAAGAGATGCCGACGAGCCTATTGCAATGAGGGAATCCATATTGGGTGACAGACGGAGCAGAGCGGCAAAGCCGTTTTTGAAAAATTTGAAATTTATGATCACTACGGGAATAGTGAGCACGAGCTGAATCAGAGCAAACAGAAAAGGATGCTCATGCAGGATATGCGGCATCGGTATTCCGACCATATGCCCCATCGCAACGACCATAAGCAGAGCACATAATATTGCTGATCGGATAAGGCGGCTAAGCCCGTTTTTAAATTCGTCGTCAGCGATGTTTTTTTGCTTTTTGGAATTTTTATCATCGTCGGATTCAAGCGTATATCCTGCGGATTTGAGTGCTTTTTTCAGATCAAGATATAGCTTGCGCTCGTCGATCGTGTCGTCGACTGTTACCGTCAGCGAATTGGTTATCAGGCTGACCGACACGTTATCCTTTCCGCAGACCTTTGCCGCGGCGTGCTCGACGTGCGCCACACATGCCGCACAGCTCATACCGCGGACATCGTATCTTTTCTTCATTACAGTCTCCTTTAGTATATTTCCACACTTATTATACACCATTGCGAAAAATATGTCAAGACATAGTTAGCATATGCTAATTGTTTTTTATTATTCAAGCTCACCGACGAGTGTTTTAAAATATTTGCCTCGCTCGGCAAAGTTTTTGAAGCGGTCAAAGCTTGCCGAGGCAGGGGAGAGAAGCACACAGCCGCCCGCAACGGCTTTGGCTCGCGCTGCTTTTACTGCGCCCTCGAAGCTGTCGGCACGGCAGATCTCGGGGACACCCGAATATCCATCGTATTCAACGAGAGCTCTCTCTATCTTGTCTGCGGTGTTTCCCGTCAGCACCACGGTTCTCGCACACTCACACAGCTTTGGCGCAAGAGGGGAGTAGTCAAGATTTTTGTCGTAGCCGCCGCAGATTACCACAATATCTCTGCCCTTGAGCGCAGAGAGGGCGGCGATAGTGCGTGTCGGAGAGGAATCTATCGAGCCGTTGATGTAATCAACGCCGTCGAGAGTGCGAACGTACTCAAGGCGGTGCTCAACTCCCGTAAATTCACGCGCGACGGACAAAATATCGCCTGTGCTTACATAGCCGTAGCAAAGTGCTATGGCAGTCATATAATTTTCTATATTATGTATTCCCGGCAGGCGTATCTCCGATTCATTGAGCACCAATTCCTCACGATCTCCGTCAGATAAGTATATATTTCCGTTTCTGCGGAATATTGCTTTGACGTTCGGCAGTGATACGCTTATTATATCCGAATATGAGTTCTTGCCCGACGAGAAAAATATTACTTCCTTGTTGCCGCCCTGCGCGACCTCAATGCCAAAATCGGCGGTGGGCTTGCAGTCAGCGTTTACAACGAGCCGTCGTGTGTTTTCTCCCACGATATTCTTTTTTGCCTCAAAATATTCATGCTCGTCGGTGTGCCAATCGAGGTGATTGGGCGATACGTTGGTTATTGCCGCGCAGACGGGCGAGTGGGATGCGCGCATAAGCTGAAAGCTTGAAAGCTCAAGCACGCAGGCGTCGTTTTCGCTCATTTCGGTGCATCTGCTAAGCAATGGAGTTCCGATATTTCCTCCCACGAATACGCGCCTGCCCGAGGATTCAAGAAATTTTCCGACAAGCGTAGTTGTGGTAGTTTTTCCGTCGCTTCCCGTTATGCCAAATGTAGCGGCAGGTGTCATTTTGAGTAGCATTTCGATCTCGGATGTCAGCTCCGCTCCGTTTTTGATCGCTCTTTGCAGAGACGCGATGTCTGGTCTTATGCCGGGAGAGCGGAAAATAACGTCGCCGTCGATCTCATTAAAGCAGCCCTCGCCGGTAACAAAGCGCACTCCGCGCTCCATGAGAGCTATAGCCGTATCTCCGAGCTGTGCGACCGACTTTTTGTCATACACGGTCAATTCGACCTCTGCGTCGAGAGAAAGCAAAAGATCAACAAGCGGAAGATTTGATACGCCAAGTCCGAGCACGGCGCATTTTTTGCCATTTATTTTTTTCTTCAGATAATTCCAACGGTCGATCATAGTCACTCCTTAACACAAAAAAGTATGTACATAATAATTATATCCTCAAACTGCTTCAAATGCAATAGCGAACGGCAATTTTTTTCGGAAAAGCCCTTTTCAAATCAACAAAAATTTGATATAATGTATATGTATATAATTATTTCAGAGGTTGATATGGCAAAAAAGGAAACGGCAAATCAAAAATATAACGATCAAAGCATAAAAGCCTTAAAGGGCGCTGACCGTGTGCGTAAGCGTCCTGCGGTAATTTTCGGCTCGGACGGTCTTGAGGGATGCGAGCATTCCGTCTTTGAGATACTTTCCAACGCCGTTGACGAGGCGAGAGAGGGACACGGAAGCGAGATACTCGTTACAGCGTATAATGACCACTCGATCTGCGTTGACGATAAGGGGCGCGGAGTTCCGCTCGGATACAACGAGGCAGAGCAGAGGTGGAACTGGGATCTTATATACTGCGAGCTTTATGCGGGCGGTAAATACGATAATAACGACGGTAATTCAGCGTACGAGTTTTCGCTCGGTCTTAACGGACTTGGTGCCTGTGCCACTCAATACAGTGCGGAGTTTATGGACGTTTGCTCCTATGACGGTACGACCGAGTCGAAGATCAGCTTCAAGAAGGGTGAGCCTGTCAGCGAGCTTATCACGCGACCGCTTGAGAAAAACGAGCGTCGCACGGGTACCGTCGTGCGTTGGCGTCCCGACCTTGAGGTCTTTACCGACATAAGAATAACGCGCGAGTTTTTTATTGAGACCATGCGCCGTCAGTCTGTCGTTAATGCCGGAATATCATTTTTACTTAAGTTTCAGGAGAGCGACGGAAGCTTTACCGACTATAAGTTCCTCTATGAGAACGGAATTTCGGACTATATTTCCGAGGTAGCGGGCGAGGGAAGCATGACGCAGCCTGTGCTCTGGCATCTTGAAACGCAGGGGCGCGACCGCGCAGATAAGGACGAGTACAAGCTCAAGGCGGATTTTTCGTTTTGCGTGTCGAATACGGTTAATATGCTCGAATATTATCACAATTCGAGCTTTCTTGAGCACGGCGGATCTCCCGATAAGGCGGTCAAGCTTGCTTTTGTCTATGCTATTGACAAATATCTTAAGAACGCGGGAAAGTACAATAAGAACGAGGCAAAGATAACCTTTGCCGACGTTGAGGACTGTCTTGTTTATGTTTCTAACAGCTTCTCGACAATGACATCCTATGCAAATCAGACCAAGAAGGCGATAACAAACGAGTTTATATGCGATGCGATGACAGATTTTCTCAAGAAAAATCTTGAGATATATTTTGTTGAAAATCCTACCGCCGCAGAGGTTTTTACAAATCAGGTGCTTGTCAATAAGCGAAGCCGTGAGAACGCAGAGGCTACCAGAATTTCAATAAAGAAAAAGCTGACGGGAACACTTGACATAGCAAACAGAGTTGAAAAATTCGTAAACTGCCGTTCTAAGGATCCTGCGATCCGCGAGCTTTATATAGTTGAGGGAGATTCGGCGCTGACCTCGTGTAAGCTCGGCAGAAATGCCGAGTATCAGGCGATCATTCCCGTAAGAGGTAAGACGCTAAACTGTATGAAGAGCAGCTATGACAAGATATTCAAGAGCGAGATAATCACCGATCTTTTAAGGGTTATCGGCTGCGGAGTTGAGATCGACGGCAAGATCAAGGGAGATATAACCAAGTTTGATATAAATATGCTTCGTTGGTCCAAGATAATTATTTGTACCGATGCCGATGAGGACGGATTTCAGATCCGCACGCTTTTGCTTACGCTCTTTTACCGTCTGCTTCCCACGCTCCTGCGTGAGCACAAGGTCTTTATTGCCGAGTCACCGTTATTTGAGATAACCTGCAAGGATAAGATATATTTCGCGTATAACGAGTTTGAGAAGGCTGAAATATTAAAGAAGCTCGGAAATCAGAAGTATACGCTTCAGCGGTCAAAGGGCCTTGGCGAGAACGAGCCGGATATGATGTGGCAGACCACCATGAATCCCGAAACCCGCCGTCTTATCTCGGTAACTCCTGCCGATGCCGCGCTGACCGAGCAGATCTTCGATACGCTTCTTGGGGATAACCTACCTGCACGCAAGGAATTTATCTCGGCTCACGGCAACGAGTATATGAAGGATGCAGATATTTAGTCGGTAGCTTTTAGCGATATTTTTGTCATATTTTTTAAATGTTAACTATGTCTTGCACAGCACCGTCGGTGACGCAAAGTAGCTTTGTAAGGAGGCACAGTATATGAAGATCATAGCTTTTGCGGTGGGTATTCTTGCGGTTGCCTGCTTTCTGCTGAGCTATCAGCAAAAGAAGCGCGGCAGGATAATACTTTTGAATATGATCTCAAGGGTACTTTATATACTGCAGTATATATTTCTCGGAGCCTTTGACGGTGCGGCACTCGATGTTTCGGGCTTTATTGCATCGTTTCTTGCGCAGAAAAAGGACACGCCCATCATCAAAAAGCATCTCGGGATTTTTATTCTCGGAATTGACGCAGCTATAATTGCATCCGGATTGATATTTTACAGAAATATATTCAGCCTTTTTCCGATTGCGGGTGTGCTTTTGCATACCTCGGCGTTCTGGCTTAACGACGAAAGGAAAATACGCGTTGTATCCCTGCTCGGATCGCCATTCTGGCTTGTGTTCAATATTATGAGTGGCGCATACGGCTCGGCTATCGGGGACACGCTTTCAATCGTTTCGATAGCTGTTGCTATGCTACGATATGATATAATGCCTCTTTGTAAGAAAGAGAAATAATAAAAAGCTTTCGGCTTCACTTCATTTTGCCGAAAGCTTTTACTTTTTGCTTTAAATTTTAAATCTTCTTGCGTATCCGCAACGGCGGCAGAGCGGCTCGGTTGCGCGCTTTGCCGCAAATCCGTTTTTTATTGCGATCGCACGGTCTGATGAAAGTATTTCTCTGATGTCAGACTCAAAAATATTGCCAAGGCTCATAATTCCGTCTGCGTCAAGACAGCATGGAACCACGGTCCCGTCGGCAAGAATACCGAAATGGTCGCCCAGACCGTGACAAAAAGCTCTGTCTCCGAGATCGTCGGCAGTAATATCGGGCCAATCAAATCGATTGCCAAGCTCAATATGCAGCTTATCTCGGATTCTGGCTCCGCGTTCGCTCAGGTTTTCAAATTCGCCGAATTTTTCGCGCAGGAGCTCAAGCGTTTCTGCATTGAGGCTGTCGGCAGCGGCGTCTGCCGCTCCGTCACTTGAAAGATTCCAAAGCCTGAGCACCACGAGAATGCCCTCTCTACTTGCTCTGTCGGCAAAATCAAAACAGGAATTTATGTATGAGCGGCGCGACGGCTCGCTGTCCTTCTCGAAGCTATGGAGCGAGATATTTATTTTGTAGGGCCTTGAGAGCAGAAGCTCATTTCCCCTTGAATTGAGCAGAGTGCCGTTGGTCGTGATCGCTACCTTGAAGCCGCAGCGTGTTGCGTGTTCTATAAATACAGGAAGCATAGGGTGAGTTAACGGCTCACCAAGCACGTGAAGGTAGAGATATTCGGTCACTCCCCTGAGATTGGCGGTTACTCGCGCAAACTTGCCAAGCGACATTTGCGTAGGCTCTCTGTGCGTGCCGTGGCAAAATGAGCAATTCATATTGCAGGTGTTGATTATTTCAACATAAGCGCGTGAATACATAGCGTTAATTTTTTGAGCAGTGCTCGGTCGTAAAGAAGCCATTAAGATCTATCTCGTAAGAGCCAGATTCGGTCGCCTTAAAGCCGACTGCCTTGATAAGACGTTCGCTTTGCTCGTCCTTTATCTCGCCGCGGTAAAAGGCGTAATGCACGCCGCAAAGGTCAATAAAATTGAGAGTGCCCCTGCCGAGAACGAACATAGCCTCAAAATCGAAGCTTCCGTTTACGGGCGCGAGATCGTAGATCATTCCTCCTTTATCGGTAAGCTTGAATTGGCATACGCCCGCAAGCTCGTCGTCGACAGTAGCCGAATAGGCAAGAAGGTCGGGATCGTATTTTACGCCGCAACGCAGACAAATATCCTCCTGCGTGAGCTTAGACTGTATTGGAAGTACCTTAAGCATTTTTATATCCTTTCATTAAAGCGATCACCTTAATTTTCAACTTTCAATTTTTTAGGTATTCTACCTCGGCGTCCGTAAGGTATCGCCATTTTCCTATTCCAAGCGAGCCGAGTGATATTTCTCCTATGGCGACGCGGCACAGCCGCTTGATCTTCAAGCCCTGCGTGTCGCACATCTTTCTTATTTGTCGGTTTCTGCCCTCGTGGAGCGTGAACTCAAGTATTGTGTCGGTTCGGTCAAAGCCAAGCGCACGTACCCTGACGGGCAGTATCTCGTATCCGTCGAGTACCATCGGGCGCGAGAGCGCGTCGAGCGTCTGAGGGCTGACGTCTCCCGAGACGGTGACGTGATATATTTTTGGAATCTCGTGCCTTGGATGTGTCAGTCGATTAGTCAGCTCGCCGTCGTTGGTGAGGATAAGCAGCCCGTCAGAATCCATATCGAGTCTCCCGACGGGATATACGCGTATGTCCAGATCGGATATAAGCTCTACAACGGTTTTACGTCCCTTTTCATCGGAAAGTGTAGTAACAAAGCCGCGCGGCTTATTGAGCATAATATAGCATTTGCTCTGATTTTTCAATATTACGGGCTTGCCCTTGTATTCAACAGTGTCGCGCTCCGGGTCTATTCGCAGACCGAGCTCGGCGACGTTTCCGTTGACCTTGACAAGTCCTTTTTTTATTTTGTCCTCGGCTGTCCTGCGAGACATTATTCCGCAATCCGAGAAATATTTCTGAAGTTTGATAGAGTCCATAAGCTCTCAGTCCTGCCAAAAAAATTTGTGCTTTTTCTTAGTCGTTGCCTCTACGGAATACGCGGCAACGAGCGGAGAGAATGCGCTTCTTCCGTTTACGCTGACCGTCATATATCCGAGTATTGTTCCCATTTCCACAGGCGCGATCTCAAAGTGCTGCGGAAACTCTGTACATATGCTCTCGCTCTCTCTTTGCTTTGGGAGCGTGAGCGTAACGGGCATGGAATTGACGGCACTGACATAGGATTCGGCTCCGCCTGACACCGCATAGGTATAGCTATATTCGCCAACGTCAAAGAGCGTGGCGCGTTCATAGTTGAAAAATCCGTAGTCAAGCATGGCGGTGTGATCGTGCCAATCGTTTGGTGCATCAAGCGTTACGGCGATAAGCGTCATTCCGTCACGCTCTGCGGCACTGACAAGACATCTTCCCGTCTTTTTTGTAAATCCTGTTTTTACGCCGATAGCTCCGTCATAGAGCGAAAGCAGCTTGTTGTGATTTACAAGACAGCGCGTACCCTCGCCGTCGGGATCTGTTTCCGTTGCGCCAAGAGGGATAGTCGCTCTTTTTGCCGCAAAAATAGAGCGCAGGTGCACGTTCTTCAGCGCCTCTGCGCTGATCTGCGCAAGATCGTATGCGGTGGTGTAATGATCCTCGTCATAAAGCCCGTGGGGGTTGGTGAAATGAGTATCGCGAAGTCCGAGCTCCTCGGCTCGCCCGTTCATTTTGTCGGCAAATGCTTCTATGCTTCCCGAGCAAAAAATGGCAAGAGCCGTTGCAGCATCGTTTGCCGATGCGAGCAGCAGGGCATAGAGCAGTTCCTTGACGGTAAGCAGCTCTCCCTCGCGCAGATATACCGATGAGCCCTCGGTGCCGACGGCGTCCTTGGGGATCGATACCTTTTGGTCAAGCGGCATATTTTCCGCTACAACGAGTGCGGTCATTATTTTTGTGGTGCTCGCCTCGCCTCGCCTCTCTCTTGCATTTTTTTCGGCGAGAACGATCCCGTCGTCAGCGTCGATAAGTATGGCGCTGCGAGCGGAAAGACAATTCGGCGAGAAGCTTGCCACTGTGCTGCTTGCGGGAATGCAAAGCACTCCAAGCGTGAGAGTGCACGAAAGGAGGAGCGAAATCACCCTTGCTTTTTTTGAATACGACCGTCTTTTCATTTAACACCCCTATGATATTTCTTATTTCCACAGTAAATTTATACTAAGGGAAACAAGAAATATTCATGAAAAGGGATTACGTATGATTATTACTCTGCGTCTGCCTCGGTCTCGTCCTCCTCGCTGTTGTCCTTAGCGAAGAGAGCTTTGATCTTTGCAATGATGTCCGGTGTGCGCTCAACGAGATCTGCAATCTGATCGACCGGATCGGGCTTGCCCTTTGCACTTACGTTGATAAATTCAACGTCGCCGTGCTTATCGCATACGAGAAAGCCTACGGGGACGACCGAAAGACCTGTTCCGCCGCCTCCTCCGAAGTTCTGGGGACGAAGCTGAACATCCTTCTTTGCGTTGTAGTCAACACCGCCGGTAGCGATTCCCACAGATACCTTGGATACGGGGATTATGACCGTTCCGCCTGTTGCGTCAACGGGATCGCCGATAATGGTATTAGCGTCTACCATCGAGCGAATGTTTTCCATTGAGGATCTGATTATTTCCGGAATTTTGTTTTCTGCTGCCATAATTTTATTCCTTTCAATATTAAGAATTACAAAATTTTTATATAAAAGTCTTATCCGACCTTGTGTCCGTTTGCTTCAGCCTTGCCGTCAGCGCCCTTTTCGCCCTTTTCTATCTTGCGACGAACCGTTTTGAAAATATATTTTATCAGCTTGCCGAGGGCTGCGAAGACCACGTGGAACAGGTGCCATACGCGCAGTGCAAAGGAGATCTCAATGTCGATCTCGCTCTCGTCTGAGCAGAAGTCTGTACTGATGTCGATATCCTTGTTTTGCGGAGTTCTTACCGTTTTTATCTGATCGAGCAGGGGAAGCATCACGTTTATCGCTTGTGTTACCGCCCCGTAGGTTATTGCCGTGGTTGCGGCATCTCCCGTAGCGATGACGAGGCGTATGCGTGCTATCCTTATTCGCAGATGCTTGAAGAATGTACCGATGACTGCTTTAAGCAGATCTGCAACAAGCGAGATTATATCAAGTATCTCTCCCGCACTTTTTTTCTCCTTTTGTATCTTGCCCGATGCGATAGCCCGCTTTTTTTCTTCCTTTTCCTGCTTTTTAGCTTTCTTCTTAGCGAGCTTTTTTGCCGCCTTCTTTTCACGTTTTTCTTTTATTTTCCGCGCTTTTGCGGCACTCATGGATTTAGGATATTTTTTCTTTTTGGCGGGGAGTATTTTTATCCTGATAAACAGTATCTTGACGGATAGCTGTACCTCTCCGTTGTAGGCTATGGTTATAGTTGCCTTGAGTGACAGGAGAAAAGCAAAAAACAACACTATTATTCCCAAAACGATAAGCGTGGTCATATTTTTTCTCCTTTCTCAGATTAGCTTTGATAGTTCTTGTGTTCGTTGAAAATTAACTTATCCGGTTATTTTCAGCCTTCGGTATTTTCTTCTATCGTCATCTGTCCGTCGTCCTCGATAAGCATCGGTACGTCCTCGCTTCTCGGCGGAACCATTACCTCGGTCTCGGGAAGCTCGGAAAGCGAGCGCAGACCGAACACCCGCAAAAATTTCTCTGTCGTAGCGTAAAGCATAGGTCTGCCGGGGGCATCAAGCCTGCCGCAAGCCTCGATAAGAGCCTTGTCTATAAGCGAGTTCATGGCGTAAGAGCTGTCAACTCCTCTCACCTGATCGACAAAGGAACGTGTTACGGGCTGATTATATGCCACGATAGCGAGCACCTCCATTGACGACGCCGAAAGGTTTCCTCCGCGGCGTATACCGAGAGCCTCGCGTATGTATGGAGCGTACTGCTCCTTTGTGCAGAACTGACAGGTATCCTCGAACATCAGAAGTGTTATTCCGTGCTTTGAGTCCTCGCCGTTATACGTATCGCACATATGCTTGATGAGAGCCTTTGTATTGCGGACGTCAAGCCCGAGCACCTCTGCGATCTTTTCGTATTTCACGGGGTAGCCCGCAGCGTAAAGGATTGCCTCTATAGCACCCTCTATGCTTTTTATTGTAGCTGCGCCGTCGTTCTCACCCGCGCCCTGCGTAATCTTTTCCTCAGCCATTTTTTAACCTTCCGTTGCTTGATTTTGCCAAATTACATCGGCTCAATGCTTAACTGCTCGGATTCCTCCGGACTATCGTCAAGCAGATATTCACTTTGCTCGATGTCGTCCTCGTTGGTGTTTATGATAAATCTCGTGTCCGCTCCGAGCAGAGCGTTATCACGGTTCCACTCGCCGTCAACGCTGTCGGCGATAAGCAGCTTGCGAACCTTTACAAGCTCAAGCACGCCAAGAAACGACGCTATCATATCGGGGAGCGTCGCCTCGCTTTCAAGAAGCTCGTCAAGGCTTGCCGCGCCCTGCTTTTCAATACGCTTGATGATAGAAACTATCTTTATCTCAACGGGGATAATGGGCTTGCTTATCATAGGCTTGAACGCAGTCGTGGCGGCTCTGTCAAGCGCGTTGTTGTATGCCACGATGCGCCGTACCGCCGCGCAGAGAGCCGTAACGTCCTGATCGGCGACAAATGTCTTATCTACCGATATTTCGTCGGTGTCCTTGACCATTCTGCCGCTATAGTAGGCATACATGGGCGTGAGCTTTTGCGCCGCCTCCTTTGCCTGC
>CAZSSE010000022.1:0-12516 GCA_964609165.1 uncultured Lachnospiraceae bacterium | reverse complement strand
ATATAACGATTTTCCTCTTTTGTCAATAGTTTTTTGCAAATTTTTTAAAAAATTTTTTAAAATATAAAAATTAACAAATTAACGCTTGATAGAAACGCCTTTTTTTGCTATCATTAGTAGTATAGATTTTCGCAAGAAAAGAGGATATAAAATGATAAAAAAGCTTATTTGCGTGCTTTTGTGCGCTGTAATTTGCCTTCCGATGCTTTCGGGCTGCGGACAGGATGACGAAACTCCCGACGGAATGTTTTCTTCCACCATAGATGGCGAGCCATTCATACTTTATGTTCCCGACGGTTGGACGGACAACTGCAAGAGCGGTATTTCGTCTGCGTATTATGCTCTTAACGTTATTGTGAGCGCGAGATACTACACGCTTAAGGGCGAAAACGCAACGATAGATGCCTTTGTTGACGCGCACATAGCTGAACGTATAGAGATCGATTCTGATTTTGCCTATACGCGCAAGGAGGCAAAGCTTGGCAAGGAGAAGGATGCGATAAGGGTTGAATACGATTTTGACAACGGCTTGGGCTCGGATGCCAAGGCTATACAGTATTTTGCCGAGCACAATGGAGACGTTGTAATGCTATCCTTCTACTGTGAGAGCTCATCCTTTGACGAATATGCAGAGACGTTCGAGCAGATACGAAACGAATTTGTGCTTCGTGATAAAACGGTTATCAATGAGGTGATTACCGATAAAAAGACACCGGAGGGAATGAAGCTGGCGTCGGGCGACGTTCAGTACCGATTTTACGTGCCGAACGGCTGGATAGCTAACGTATCCGACGGATTTTCGTCGGCGTACTATCCCGAGTCTGGCAAGCCCAACGTAAGCGTTACTACCTATTCTCCATCGGAGGAGATGGATATAGAGACCTATTTCAGGCTTTGCGAGGAGGAATATAAAAAGACGCTTTCGGGATATGAGTTTATCGGAAGCTCCGAGCGCACCGTGCATGACGAGGACGCCGTTTGCTACGTTTATAAGACGATATACGGCGGGGTAGAGCTAAAGCTGATGCAGGTGGTGTTTTTATACAACGATCTTTTTTACTCGATAACCTATACGGCTCACGCCGACAGATTTGATGCTCATACGGATGATGTTGAGCAAATGCTTGACGAGTTCAGATTCCGTTAAGCTACAAGGGGAAGGAAAATGGATAATAAAAAGGATAATAAAAAGGAAATTTATCTTGATAACAGCGCTACGACTCCGCTCTCGCCCGCAGTGAGGGAGAAAATATCGCAGATGCTTGACGTGTATGGCAATCCGTCATCTCTTCACTCACTCGGTCAGCGTGCGGAGAGCGAGCTGAAAAAGGCAAGAGAGGCAATACTTGGGGCACTCGGAGCGCGAGCACGCGAGGGAGAGCTTGTTTTTACGTCCTCGGGAACAGAGGCAACGTCGCTTGCGTTCTTTGGGTGCGCTCACGCTAAGGAGCGACGCGATGCTATTCGTATACTTATTACCGACTCCGAGCATCCCTCTGTAAGCAATACAGCAGATCAGCTGACGCGCGAGGGCTTTGAGGTGGTTCGTATTCCCACACGGAACGGAGCTATCGATATGGATGCACTCGGAAAAGCACTTGACAAAAAGATTTTTATGGCATCGTTTATGCTTGTAAATAACGAGACGGGAGCGCGCTATGACGTTGAGACGGCGTTCAGAACGATATGCTCAAAATACCCGGACGCCATTACACACTGCGACGCCGTTCAGGGCTTTATGAAGGTTGCATTTACAGTGCCGTCGCTCGGCGCGGATCTTATAAGCATCAGCGCTCATAAGCTTCACGCACCAAAGGGCGTTGGAGCACTTTATATTTCCGCCGATATTCTGAAGAAGAAAAAGATCTCTCCCTTTATATTCGGCGGCGGTCAGGAAAAGGGAATGCGATCCGGCACGGAGAATACCATAGGCATCGCTGCGTTTGGCACAGCGGTCAGCGATATAAGCAAAAGACGCGCGCAGAACGCAGCTCATCTTGAACGGCTTTATCTTTACGCTACCGATAAGCTCTCGGCACTTGGGCTTCGTATAAATCAACCCATCGGTGCGCGTGTCAGCCATATTATAAATATAACGCTGCCTGACATCAAGAGTGAGACTGCGCTGCATTTTCTTTCCGCAGACGGAATATTTGTATCAAGCGGCTCTGCCTGCTCGTCTCATTCCAAAAATCCGAGCGGAGCGCTTATTGCGTTTGGTCTTACGCCTGCCGAGGCGGATTGCTCGCTACGTATAAGTCTTTCGGAATACACGACCGAGGAGGAGATAGATGCCCTTGTGACGTCGCTCGGAGCTGCGTTGCAGCGTCTTGTCAGAATAAAATAGCCTAAATGTGCCCGCACAAAGCAATATACTGCTCGGTGTGGGCCTTTTATCCGCATTGCGCCTCCGTTCAGTTCAAAATTCCGCCTGTAATTTTCAAAAGGCAGAAATTGTTCGTTATCTATTGATTTTTTGTTAAAGTAGTGCTATAATGTTACCGTATATACATACTATATTTATATATTTTTTTGAAAGGGGGCAGGGCGCATCGGTGCCCGAACGGTTATGAGCATTTTTGACAGGATCCGCCAAAGATCGCCGATCATATCTTTTATAGTAAAAATGCAGAATACCGCTCTTTATCCCGTGCTGTTCGCCGTTATCTGCGTTATTTCGGGAACAAACGGTAAAGACGTATATCTCCCATGCATATACATACTTACGGCAGCTTCGATATTTGCAGGTCTTTTTTCACCCGATATGAAGGTGTTTTTAGTCCCTGCGTTCCTTATTTATTACGCTATAGGAGCCGACGTTGCAGATGATTATTACGCGGGATATAATTTTCTTCCTCCGTTTGACACTGCATCTCTGGTGCCGTTTTCCATTTGCCTTATCTTGCTTTTTGCTACGCTGATATATAAGCTGGTAGCAAGCGGAGCTTTTAAGGAAATGTTTCAAAAAAGAGGTCTTTTCTATTGGGGCATTATATTTATGGATATTGCATTGCTCCTCAACGGTGCATTCTCTCCCGATTGGCGTATAGAAAATCTTATACTCGGCGCGCTTTCGGCTCTCGTGCTGACGCTTTTCTACTGCCTGTTCATTACGGTAATAGCGCGCTCCGATGGTGGCGTGACTTATGCGTGCAGAACCTTGATGGCGGTCGGCTTTGCCGTCTCGGCACAGGTGCTGATCGTTGCGTACCGTCTGCATCTGAACGATAATCTTTTCGTTGAAATGTCAAGCGGCACCGAGCGTATAAACCGAGTTATGCTTTCTATGCCGTGGGGGCTTCCCACCATTGTAGGCGCGGTCATCGCGGTAACTATTCCTGCCGCGCTGTATCTTGCACGTTCACACCGCTGCCCGGTATTTTATTATCTTTCCGCCGTATTTTTCTGGATCATGACTATCTTTATAGATACGCGATCTGCAATACTTTTCGGAGGAATAGTTTTAGCCGCGGGTATAATTTTCTGCTGTGTCAGCGGTAAAAATAAAAGGATTAACAGGATACTCAGCCTGATATTGGCGATAGCCGTAATTCTTGCGGTGCTGTGGTTCTTTGTTATACATCCCGAGAGGGGAGAGAATATCCTCGACAAGCTACTTGACGCGCTGAGGCTCGACTTTGACGTTGAGGGAAATGAGAGCTTCTCCGATCTTCTCGGCGCGCGCGCGGGTATCTGGAACAACGGAATAAAAGATTTCCTCAAGGCTCCGATCTTTGGCTCGGGCTTTATGGCGGGCGACGTCCGTATTGATACCGTGTACGGAAATATGTATCACAACATATTCGTGGAATTTTTGGCATCGATGGGCGTTGTGGGACTGTTGGCGTTCATCATACACCTTAAGCATGGACTTGAGGCAATAATTCGCCGTTACTCGCTTGATAAGCTGCTTTTGCTTTCGATACCGATGTGCATACTCGGAATGTCGCTTCTTGACAACTTTTTCTTCTATCCGAATTTTCAGATAATATACGTCGCGTTTCTTGCCTGCGCCGAGGTTTCGCTTGAGCACAGGCGGCTTGACAGGCTTTCCAATCTCAACCGTCCCAAAAAGGGTGAAAAGCCACGAGTTGTATTTACCTTTATTGAGGCGGGCAAGGGACATATAGTTCCCACACGAACGGTGTGCGACGCATTTCGCACAAAATACGGCGACCGTGTTGAGGTGATAGAGTCAAAATTCTTTACCGAGACGGATAATCCCGATATGGAAAAGACGGAAAAGCTATTTACAAGGGCGGTCAAGAAGCAGAATCGCTCACCGGTACTGAGTGTCCTCTGTAAGGTCGGCAACCTCATAGCCGGTGACAGCTTTGCTTTGCAGGTGCTTCTCTCGCAGACGGTCAGCGGAAGAAAGACCGCGCCGCTTGCAATCAAGCATATGGAGGAGCTTGATGCGCACGTGGTGTACACCGCGCATTGGGCAACACCGTATTATATCAACAAAATGCACAGTCCGCGTCCTTATACGATCTGCTTCTGCCCTGATGTTTATTCAAACGGAGTTTTTGACGTCGACTGCAATAATTTCCTTATTTCAAGCGATGTTGGAGCACGTAAGATAGAACGCATCAGAATGTATGCGGGAGGAAATATAACGCGCGTTCCGTTCCCGTCAAGACCCGAGATCGCCCAACTCAAGCAGCCGGGAATGAAGCAGCAGCTTCGTCGGGAGCTTGGACTTGACGAGGATGTATTTACGGTTTCTCTTAGCGACGGCGGATACGGAATGGCAAGGCTTGGCTCGACGGTGAAAAATTTGGTGGCGCTTGCCGATATGCCGATAACCATAGTGGCACTCTGCGGTACAAATGACGAGCTTTGCAAGCGCTTGCAGGAGCTTTCGGCGACCTGCCCCGCACACGTCAAGCTCATTGCGCTTAATTTTACCGATAAGATAACACGCTACATTGCCGCGTCGGATATATACGTCGGAAAGAGCGGGGCTAACTCTATTTCGGAGCCCGCATCGCTCGGCGTGCCGATAATAGTGAATAAGTGCATTACCTACATTGAGCGAGGTATCAAGAATTATTACGTGCGTAATCTCAAGGGCGCGATGTACATACCAAATTCAAGGCTTGCCGCAAAAAAGATCTGCGAGTTTGCAAGATCGCCCGAAAAGCTTGAGTATTACCGTAAAAATCTTTTGGCGGCTCCCGATGAGCTCTATAATGCAGAGGCGACTGCCGACCTTATATGGCAGAGGATATGCGAGCTCGGGGTGGAAGAATAGGCTTGCTTATGCCGATAAAATTTTATAACGAGTAATTTTAATGCAGCTTTCCCGGACGGCATCCGCCGTCCGGGAAAGCTTTTGCTATTATAAGGTCGGAAAATGTATATTTGTTACGTTGAGACGAATTTCACAAGAAAATCATAATACCGTTAATAAAAATTGCAAACATTCACAAAATGTTTATAATTATGTGGTATAATTGTTCCGTATAACCGCAGTGGTATGCGCTTATTCAAAGAAAATCAAAGGAAAGGAATTCCTGAAATGATAAAAATAGAGCATCTGGTGAAAAATTATGGCTCTAACTGTGCTGTTGACGATGTCAGCTTTGAGGTCAAAAAGGGCGAGATCGTCGGCTTTCTCGGTCCGAACGGCGCGGGAAAGAGTACGACTATGAACATTCTGACGGGCTATCTCTCGTCTACCTCGGGTATCGTTGAGGTTGCGGGCGTGAACGTTCTGGATAATCCTATGGAAGCAAAAAAGCACATCGGCTATCTTCCCGAGCAGCCCCCGCTTTATCTCGATATGACCGTCGAGGAATATCTTATATTCGCTTACAATCTTAAGGGCTGTACGCTTAACCGTACAAAGCATCTTGAGGAGATCTGCGAGGTAGTAAAGATCAAGGACGTTTACAAGCGTCTTATCAAAAATCTCTCCAAGGGCTATCGTCAGAGAGTCGGTATCGCACAGGCACTTATCGGTAATCCCGAGATCATTATCTTTGACGAGCCTACCGTCGGACTTGACCCCAAGCAGATAATCGAGGTTCGTAATCTGCTCCGTAATCTCGGACGCGATCACACGGTAATTCTCTCGACACACATTTTGCAGGAGGTTCAGGCGGTCTGCGACAGAATAGTTATTATCAACAAGGGTAAGATCGTTGCGGACGAGCTTACCGAAAATATAACCCGCGTGGTTGAAAGCAATCGTCGCTTCCAGCTTAAGATATGCGGACCTCAGAAGGAGGTACTGTCGATGCTTAAGTCTAAGCCCGGAATAGTTCACGCAGAGCTTTTGTCGGGACGCGACGGAGATGCGTATACATTTAATATCGAGACCGAGGTCGGAGTTGATATTCGTAAGAGCTTGTTCTACACGCTTGCCGACAAGAATTGGCCGCTTGTGGGAATGGAGGCACTCGGTATGAGCCTTGAGGACATCTTTGTCGCTATCGTCGATCAGACCGAGAACAACCGCTACGAGAGAAAGGCGGCGCAGAGAGCTCCCAGACGCACTCGCGCGGAGCAGGAGGTCGCAAAGAGCATCGCAGAAAAGAAGCGCGGAAAAGAAGAAGAGGAATTTGCGGCACTCTTCGGTGACGACGAGGAATAAGGAGGATAGCAAAATATGTTTGCAATTTATAAAAAAGAGCTGCGTTCATACTTTTTGAACGCGATCGGATATGTTTACGTCGGAGTTTTTCTCGCTATATCGGCACTTCTTTGCTGCTATACCACCATTGGATCGCAGACCTACGACACGGCAAATTACTTTACTTACATAATCTTTTCATTCATCGTGCTTATCCCTTTGCTCACAATGAAGCTTTTTGCAGAGGAAAAAAAGCTGCGCACAGAGCAGCTTCTTCTCACCGCTCCCGTTTCCATATGGGGAATGGTAATCGGTAAGTTCCTTGCGGCATTTACGCTTTTCCTTGGCACGGTGCTGGTTTCCTGCATCAATTTCTTCCCGCTTTATGCGTATGCTAACGCAGAGGGCTTGAACGATGCGTATGCTGACGCGGTAGGACCGGTGGGCGTGGGTATAATATCGAGCACGCTCGGAATAATCTGCATAGGTATGGCGTTTATAGCCATCGGTATGTTTATTTCCTCACTGACGGAAAATCAGCTCGCAGCGGCGATCATAACGGTTACGATCATCGTAACGATGCTTCTGCTTAATCTTGCCAACGAGTACGTTGAAAATTACGTGATACGCTTTATTATTGACTGGGTATGCTTTGTAAGCCGTTTTGCGCCCTTCGCGTCCGGTCAGTTTGATCCGTCCGCATTGCTTTATTACGTATCTATTACAGGCGTCTTTCTCCTTTTGACGGTGCGCGTTTACGACAAGCGCCGTTGGGGCTGATAGCGCAGAAAGGATAAAAAAGTATGAAATTAAAAGCATCAACCGGACGCAAGCTCAAATACGGCGGAACGTCTGTCGCAATAACGGCGCTTATAATCGCCGCAGTTATAATATTTAACGTTGTTTTCTCACTGCTCACACAGCGCTTCAGATGGTATATAGACCTTACTCCCGATCTCCACTTTACGATCTCCGACGAGTGCTATGACCTCATAGAGAATGGCGACGAGGAGAATGATGAGGATTCGCCTATCGAAATGCTCAATAAATTCAGAGCAGATAACAAGGCTTATAATGAAGAAAACGGTCTCAGCGAGGGCGACGAGGGCTATCGCGACGAGAATGTCAAGGTGACTATACTCTTCTGTAAGGATGAGGACAAGCTTGACGACGATGAAACGATGAACTACGTATACCAAAACGCAGAGGAGCTCAGAGCCAAATTCCCCGATTACATAGCTACCGAGTATACCGACTCTGTAAAGAATCCCTCAAGATTTCAGAAGTACCTCTCATCCAATACCGAGACGATAGCGCAGGACAGCGTTATTATCGAGTGCGGAACAGAATACAGAATACGCACGCTCCGCAGCTTCTTCGTGTTTGTTAACGACGAGGCATACGGATACAACGGCGAAAAGGCGTTTGCTTCTTCTATTCTCGCAGTAACGAGATCCGAGGCACCGCTTGCCTGCTACACTATCAATCACGGCGAGCGTATCACCGCAGTCGACAGCGACGGCAATTATGTCTATGGTATGCTTCAGGTGCTTGAGGACGCCGGATATAAGCATATGCCTATAGATCTTTCAACTCAGGATATACCCGAGGAATGCAGAATACTTATTACCTTCGATCCCCGCAGCGATTTTACGACAAGCAACGACGGAACGGGTGCTGAAAGCGAGATAGACAAGATAGACGCCTTCCTTGATGACAGAAATTCCTTTATGGTATTTATGTCCCCCGATACCTTCAGCTCGTCTGAATTTAAAGAGCTTGAAAATCTTGAGGAGCTTCTTGCCGATTGGGGACTTGCTATACGTCAGCCGGGTGAGGACGTTTACAGAGTGCGTGACACCGCAAGCTCATTGCTCGGTGATAGTTCGTCCGTTGTGGCGAGCTACGCTACCAACGAGCTTATGATCCCTTGGACCGAGAGCATGACCTCCAACCGCTCAAGCGCGCCTATGGTGGTTTTCGAGGACGCGGCAGCAGTGTACTATTCGCCCAGCTACAGCTTGGTATCTCAGAAGGCTATGGACGAGGATGGAGACGGAACGATAGATATTCCCGCTTATACCTACGGCTATAATCCCGGATTTCAGAACAGGCGAGTTTTCGATGCCTTTACCTCAAGCTCAAGCGCAACCGCGTGGGCTAACGACCGCGAGATGGCGTCGGCTACGGCTAATCAGCCTTTCAGACTTATGGCGGTGTCGGTCGCTGAAAATTACGGTCAGGAGCTTTATACCACTACGGATGATTCCAATTTCGTAATGCTTTGCGGCTCTGTCGAGTTTATGAACACAAAGTATATTACGTCTAACGTCTACGGAAACAGCGACTTTATGCTGTCGGCTATTCAGCGGATGGGCAACGAGCCTGTCCCGGTAGGACTTGATTTCAAAAAATTTGCAAATTACGAAATAGAAAGCGTTACTAACGAGGATGCAACGCAATATACCATCGTGCTTACCATAGTTCCTGTGGTCGTTGCTCTTTGCGCGGGAGTATTCGTAATAGTCAGGAGAAAGAACAGATGATAGAGACAAGAGCACAGCGAAAAGCGTCAAGTCTTTTGCGCAGACGCAAGATCGCAATAATTATATCGCTGCTTCTCGTCGCCGTTCTTGTCACCGCTCTTATTATAGTCCGTAACTACGTGGACACTGTTATTCCGTATTATGACGTAGACGATACCGAATATCACATTATGAAGATAAACGGTGTTTACGTTGTTTGCGATAAGGAGGGAAATATTCTTCCCACCGATGACGAATTCGGTTATTACAGAACAGCAAGCGGATCTCTGCTTTTACTTGATCCCAAAACGGGCGAAGTGACCGAAAGAGTAATTCCAGATTTTTATGATCCCGACCTGTCGGAGACGGTTGACCACCAGAAGATACTTGTTTTTCCCAACGTTGAAGGCGTGGATGTAAAGCGTATAACCGTAGTTAACTCATATGAGCCTCAGGGCTTTATGCTTGAGCGATACAACGCCGATGAGATGAAGACCGATATGAAGTCCGATTTTGTCCTGAGATATAAAAAGCAGGAGTCCACACTTCTTTCGCTGAATAAAGAGCTTGTTCCGTCTATGTATGTAAGTGCGGGATACGCGCTTGCAACCGGAAAGATAGACCCCGACGCCGTTGAGGAGCACGGCTTTGCCGAGTACGGACTTGAGGCGGCAACGAGAACACGCACAGGCTGGTTTTACCGCGTAGCCATTACCGTCGACGGTGTTGAGCACGTATTTAATGTCAATATGTCCGACGGAAGCTTTCTATCGGATGAGGAGGTAGAGGGATACGAGACGCCTACCTACGATATGCTTCTCCCAAGCGAGGGTATTACCCCCGCAAAGGCGATAATGCTTGCAACCAATACACTCTCGATAAATACTGACAGTAAGGTAAAATACGACTTTTCGGTTCGTGTTTTCGAGGAGACCTACGACTATAAGCCTGCGTATTATATAATCGAGGACGGAGACGGCAATAAGCACGGAATGATAATCGGTGATAAAATGGTCGACGGAAACGGATATTACGCACAGTATTTCGACGGAGAGACCTTTGATAAGCGTCAAACGGTATATACTCTTCCCACAACGATAGAGGATACGTTGCTTGCGCCCGCAAAGGCGATTGTAACCCCGCAGATAGCCTACCCGACGACGACAAACGATTATTTTGACGTAACCGATTTCACGATATATACCAAGACAGATAACACTGTCGGCAGCTATGGAGAGGTAATTTCCTTCTCTTATATCGATATATCGCTTAGAGAGGATACCGTAGAGGGCATACATCCTTATAAATTTACCGGTGAGGAGTTCTCGGGCTACAGACCTAATTACGATAGCATAGACGTTGCGCTCGTTGGACTTATGGATCCCACCATAAATGAAATATCTGTGCTGTCACCGACGGCAGAGGAAAAGATAGCGTACGGTCTTGCGAAGGCGGAGAGCTATAACGAGGACGGAAGCATCAAGACGATCACGTATGACGCAAAGTATAAGGTGACATTCTACCGAACGCATACCGATGACGCAGGGCAGAAGCATAAATTCCTGCAAACCATGTACGTGTCCGATAAGAATGCCGACGGAAATTATTACGTTTATACGTTGATAGACTTCCCGATAGGAAAGTTGAGCCTTGATATGATATGCGAGGTATCCGCATCAACGTTTAACTTCCTGACATGGGATAGCTACAAATGGGTATATCCCGAATTTTTGCAGATCGGTATTGTTTATACAGATCAGATCACCGTAACCACACCCGAGTACAGCATCAATTTCGATCTGCTGCACGACAAGGTAGATTCCACTACAACGCTTGAAATAGGCGTTAAGGACAGCAAGGGCAATGATTTTTCAACGTTCGGCTGTTTGGATTTCAAGGACAGATACGGAAACAGGTGGATCATTACACCTGCGGAGATAACGGTTTACAATTCTGCAGGAGATGAGATCAAGCCTACGTCGAGACACTATGAGCACAACTCTATAGGCGAGCAGGTGCGCGTGATAGACGAGCAGATCACTGCCGAGGACGGACGTCGCATAAGAGTTACTAAGGATTATATTGAGATAATATATCCCGATAACAGCAAGGATGAGCTTCTCAGGTATCATAACTCGCTGTTCAAGAAGCTGTTCCAGCTTACGACCAATATTTCCATAATCGATTCTCACAAGATGACCGATGAGGAAGAGGCAGCACTTATTGCGGATCCCTCTAAGCTTGTGGCGACCGTAGCGGTCAAGGATGAAAACGGCAAGGTGATGACGGTAGAGTATTATACGCTGACCGCGCGTAAGATGTATATACGAGTGAACGGAAGCGGAGGCTTCTACGTATCTGCGTCTCACGTAAAGAAGTCACTTGATGCTGTTGATAAATTCATAGCAAAGACCGATATAGATACAAATTATTAAGGAAAAGCTCCCTCGCATTTTTGGCGAGGGAGCTTTTTATGAAAAAAATTAAAAAAATTTTCAAAAAGGTATTGCATTTTATAAAAAAGTGTGATATAATAATAAAGCTGTCAACGATAAGGCCCGTTGGTCAAGCGGCTAAGACGCTAGCCTCTCACGCTGGAAACATGGGTTCGATTCCCGTACGGGTCACCAAATTGGACAAGACGAACACACGAAGATAGTTTGCCCCGGCGTTGCTATCACCGTTGTCGGCAATCCCTTTGCGATGTCGTTCTGTCTGCGTAATGAATAACAAAAAAGACTATCGTCTTACCGCGATAGTCTTTTTTGCTATTCCACCCGATTATTTTGCTTTCCTCTTCTCATTTCCATAACGCAATTCGTTATTTTCTAACAAAATCAAGCGGAAACAATAAAAAACTGTTAGAATTTAACGAAAGGAGCATGGTTATGATTAGAATTCTACTGTCCAAGAAGCTTGGCGAGCTTCGATGGACACAAGCAGACCTCGCACGCGCTACCGGGATAAGACCGTCTACAATAAACGAGATCTATCACGAGATTGCGGAGCGAGTTAACCTGGAACACCTCGATCTGATATGCGAGGCCCTTGACTGCGAGCTATCTGAAATCATTATCAGAGTACCCGATCGTTACCCAAAGACCAAAACTCGTATGGTCACACCGATACATAAATATGACGATTGACTATGTTCCAATCCCCTGAACTGCTCTTTGCGGCTCGGGGGATTTTCCTTTTATAATTCCTCTCCTGTTTCGGTATCGACAAATTTGACTACAACAACGAGAGAATCTCTCTCAAATTAAAAGGAATGAGCCCAGTTCAATACCGAGCCCATTCACAAGCAATTTAATATTTAATTTTGTCTAAACTTTTGGGTTCACTTCATTTACGGTCGTCTTTTTCTTGTAGTACGCGGTTATGCGCTATCCACTTGTCTAATAGTTACTA
>CAZSSE010000021.1:0-12550 GCA_964609165.1 uncultured Lachnospiraceae bacterium | reverse complement strand
CCATTACCTCAACAGGCATACAACCCTCAAATACCTTGATATTTTTCTTCTGCTCGTCCTTATCAAATTCCTTAAGCTCTGCCTCCTGCGCTCCCACGAGAGCCTCCCAGAAGGCATTGTATTGCTCCTCGTTCATAGGACAGTTGATATAGTCGGCGTCGCCCTTGTCGTATCTTGATGCGAAGAAGGCAACGTCGGTATCTATGCTGTCCGCAGAGACAATGGGCGCCGCCGCATCAAAGAAATGAAGCGAGCCGAAGCCGAGCGTATTAGCTATATAATCCGCCATAGGCTCAGAGGTCAAGGGACCGGTCGCTATGACCGATATTTCTTCTCTGTCCACCGAATCCGACTCGGCGTATACCACCTCGATATTGTGATGATTTTTTATTTTTTCGGTTATATACTCCGAAAATTTCTCTCTGTCCACGGCAAGCGCCGAGCCTGCCGGAACGCGCGTAGCGTCTGCCGCCTGCATAATAAGAGATCCCATTCGGCGCATCTCCTCCTTTAGAAGACCGACCGCATTTGATGTAACATCCGAGCGCAGAGAATTGGAGCACACAAGCTCGGCAAAGCCGTCTGCATGATGTGCAGGCGTGTGCTTTTCGGGCTTCATCTCAACAAGCCTTACTCTCACGCCTCGCTCTGCCGCCTGCCACGCTGCCTCGCACCCCGCAAGACCTGCGCCGTAAACCGTTATTCTTTTATTCGTCATATATCAATTATTCTTCACCGTCTGTCGACGATATTGCCCTTTTATAACCGCAATCCTTGTTGTGACAAACGTACATTGCCTGACCCTTTTTACGGAAGAGCATCTCGCCGCAATCGGGACATTTTTCGTTAGTCGGCATATCCCACGACGAGAAATCGCAGGTGGGATACTTTTCACAGCTATAGAAGACCGTGCGGTTCTTGCCGTTCTTCATAACTATCTTAGAGTTGCATTTCGGACACGCAACGCCAATATCCTTTGTCTTTTGCTTTGTAAAATTGCACTCGGGGAAGCGACTGCAAGCAAAGAAGCTTCCGTATCTGCCGCTTCTTTGCACCATATCGGCTCCGCATAGCTCGCACTTGAAATCGGCAACGACCGCCGCCATCTTATCTTCCTTTTCGCTATCCTCCGTACTCTTTGTTACCAGCGGCTTTGTGTTTCGGCACTGGGGATAATTGGGGCAAGCGGCAAATTTACCGAAGCGTCCGTTTTTAACCACCATTCTGCTTCCGCACTTGTCGCAGATAATATCGGTCTCTTCAAGCGGCACCTCAAGCTCTGTATTCTTCATCTTCTCATTAGCCGCCTCAAGCTCACGCTCAAAGTCGCTCCAAAATTCAGACAGTACCTTGTTCATCGAAAGCTTTCCGTTCTCGATCATATCAAGATCGTTCTCCATATCGGCGGTGAACTTGTAGTTTACAACATCAGAAAAGCTTTCGGTCATTATTTTGTTAGTCAGCTCTCCCGTGGGCGTCGGAACAAGCGACTTGCCCTCTCTCTTAACATAATTTCTTGAAATTATGGTAGAAATTATCGTAGCAAACGTGCTCGGACGTCCTATTCCCATTTCCTCAAGAAATTTGATTAGTGACGCATCGTTGTAGCGTGCCGGAGGCTCTGTAAAATGCTTATCGGAGGTAAGTCCGCAGGTTTCCAGCTTCTCTCCCTCCTGTACGCTCGGTAGCTTGATGTTTTTCTGCTCGCGTACCTCGTCATCATTCTGTCTGACCTCCTCGCTCTCCTCATAGAGTGCCATATAGCCCTGAAAATCCACGGTGTATCCGCTTGCTCTGAAGATATATCCCGCAGATTTGAAATCCGCAGTCACGGTCGAAAGCACGGCAGACTCCATCTGGCTTGCGATAAATCTCTCCCATATGAGCTTGTAGAGCTTGAACTGATCCCCCGTAAGATATTTCTTTATCATAGCCGGCTCAAGCGCAGCTCTTGCGGGACGGATAGCCTCGTGCGCGTCCTGTGCGCCCGCACGGGTCTTATACTGTCTGGGGCTTTCGGGGTAATAGCTCTCACCGTACTTCTCGCCGATATATGCTCTTGCCTCGCTCTGCGCGTCGGCAGATACTCTCTGCGAGTCGGTACGCATATATGTGATGAGACCCTGAACGCCGCCGTTCTCCGCACCTACGTTTATACCCTCGTAAAGCTCCTGCGCAATCTTCATTATCTTCTGCGACTGGAAGCCGAGCTTTCTCGATGCCTCCTGCTGCATAGTGGACGTTGTAAACGGCGGTGCGGGGAGCTTTTTTTTCTTTGACTTCTTAATAGAGCTTACCGAAAAGCTTCCGTTTCTCACCGCGTCAAGAACGCGGTTTGCATCATCCTCGCAGGAAAGCCTGATCCTACCGTTTTCGTCACCGTAAAAGCGAACCGTGAACTCCTGTCCTTCAGCCGTTTTCAGCGTTGCGTCCACAGTCCAATACTCTACGGGAACGAAGGCGCGTATCTCCTCCTCCCTCTCAACGATCATTCTCGTTGCGACAGACTGAACGCGTCCGGCGGAAAGACCGCTTCTTACGTTCTTCCAAAGGAAGGGAGAGAGCTTATAGCCCACTATTCTGTCAAGTATTCTTCTCGCCTGCTGAGCATTGACGAGATTCATATCTATTTGTCTCGGCTCCTTGATCGCGCTCTTTACAGCACTCTTGGTGATCTCGTTGAAGGTAACGCGGAGCGTATTTTCAACAGGAATTCCGAGAGCCACGGCAAGATGCCACGAAATAGCCTCGCCCTCGCGGTCAGGGTCGGTTGCAAGAAAGATCTTATTTGCCGCCTTCGCTTCCTTTTTGATCTCCTTAATAAGATCGCCCTTGCCGCGAATATTTATATAATGAGCCTCAAAGCCGTTCTCAATGTCTACGCCGAGCGTGCTCTTGGGAAGGTCACGAACGTGTCCCTTTGATGCTACCACCTTGTAATTTGAACCGAGATACCCCTTTATAGTCGATGCTTTTGAAGGGGACTCCACTATAACCAGATTTGCCATCTATTTTTAAAATCCTTTCGATCCGTATGTATCCTAATATCAAATTATTTTCGTATATAAAGTCCGCCCGGAAGCGAGCTTACAAGCCCGTAAAGCTCAAGCATAGTCAGTGCCGTAACTGCGGCACCTATATCGAATCCGTGTGCGGCGAGCGAATCGGGACTTATCGCCTTATCTATAGGCATAGCCTCAAATACGCTTCGTGTAAATTTATCGAGCGAATCAAGCATACCTGCAGAGTCATCCGCCTCGCTCCCGGCTTTTGACTTATTCACCGTCTGCTCGGTCTGCGGCTTCTTCTCGGGAATAAAAACGTCATCTTTATCCTCGGTGCTCACGCGCACGGCAGATCTCTTCACTCCTGCGCCGTATTTTTTAAGCGCTCTGTCAGCGTCTTTATCGGCGATCCTTCTCTTAGCCCTTGACAAAGCCGCGCTGTCTATGACATCGTGATAAAGAAAATCGTAGTGTCTGAGTATATCGTCAGAGCCAAGCACCGTATACGCTCCCTCACGAATAAGCTCGTTAGGCCCGTCAGAGCTGCTCTCGTCTATCTTTCCCGGAAGCGCGAACACCTCGCGTCCCTGATCGATCGCGCGTCTTGCTGTAATCATCGCGCCACTCGTAGACGAGCCCTCGATCACGAGCGTACCTTGACAAAGTCCGCTTATGATCCTGTTTCTCTTTGGAAAATTATGTCCGTAGGGAGGCTCGTTAGGTGAATACTCGGTTATAACCGCCCCATGCTTTGCAATCTCCTCCATGAGCCGCCTGTGCTCCTTTGGATAAACCACCGAGATCCCGCAACCGAGCACGGCTACAGTACATCCTCCCGCAGACAGCGCACCGCAAGCGGCAGTAGCGTCAACACCGAGTGCCATTCCGCTGACGACAGTCACACCTGCGGCTGCAAGCTCGTATCCTATTTTATACGCCGATTGCTTTCCGTATTCGCTCATCGTTCTCGTTCCGACAATTCCTATGCAGAGCATGGAATTGAAATCCGGAAAATGACCGCGGCAATAAAGCACTATTGGCGAATCAACTATACTTTTAAGCCTTTGCGGATAGCGTCTGTCACCGTATGAAATTATATCAACACGGTTCTCCTTGCAATATCTGAGTATTGCATATGAGCTTTCAAGATCCTTTTGGCACAGCCGCGCCCTGAGCGCAGACGTTATTCCATCAAGCTGTTCGATCTCATCGTCAGCAAGCCTGTAGACGTCGAACGGATCCTCATATTTTTCAATAATTTTTCCAAACTGCTTTGACGCAATGCCGCATTTTTGAGCAAGCCATAGCCAATACAGAGTATTCTCGTCCTTCATCTGCCCACCTCTGAATCAATTTTTATTTCGCGCGTACTGTCTCCCAGATACATATCGAGGCAGCGGCAGCCGCATTGAGCGACTCACTTCCCGCCCGCATAGGTATCAGTGCGCAAGCGTCACAAGCGCTTACCGTAGCATCCGTAAGACCGTGCCCCTCGTTGCCGATAACAAAGCAATCGCCGCGCCTAAGCTCAAGCTCACCTATGATCTCTGCATCCTTATGAAGTGTCGCTGCAAAGACACGTCTGCCCGATGCGCGAAGCGATAATATCGTGCTCGACATAGCACTTTGCGGCACAATATCGATATTCAGCCTGAAAATTCCGCCCATAGCTCCTCTTATCGTCTTTGGGCTGTAAAGATCCGCACAATCATCGCTTATGATAAGTCTGTCGATTCCGAGTGCCGCGCAGCTGCGTATCACTGTTCCGAGGTTTCCGGGATCTCTCAGCGACTCGGCTATCAGCAATCGCTCGTCCACCCCTGCAATGTATCTCTTACATTCGCTCGCGTCAAGCGTTCTGTGCCGCTCACCGATAAATTCGGCCACGGTAATTATACCCTCCGGCGACCGCTCCTCGCTGAGCTTTGAGAAAACGCCCTCGGATACTAAAATAATGCTGTCACCCGAGATCGCGCCGCGCTCCACCGCCAACTCGACCGCATCGATGACAGACGGCAAAGCACGCTCGCTGACCACAACATATCTTATATTCAGCCGACAGTCAATAGCCTCGCCGAAAAGCTTTATGCCGTCGAAGCGAAAAAGCCCATCACGGCGTCTCTCCTTCTTGTCGGAAAGTGCCGATATTTTTTTTACAGTAGGGTTTTGCCTTGAGGTCAAGGTCTCTTTTTGCGTCAACATATTCTTCTCCTATTACAGAATAAAACCCGGCAAAGACCGGGTTTTATGTCTAAAATCAGAGTGCTGCCTTTGCCTTTTCAACAAGTGCCGCAAAAGCTTCCTTATCGGATACTGCGAGCTCAGAGAGCATCTTACGGTTGAGGTCGATGCCTGCGTTCTTGAGACCGTGCATAAACGTCGAATAGTTCATACCGCAAGCCTTTGCCTGTGCGGAGATACGAGCGATCCAAAGTCTGCGGAAATCTCTCTTCTTCATCTTTCTGCCTGCAAAAGCATAATTTCCGCTCTTGAGTACGGCTTGCTTAGCCATCTTGAAGTGCTTGGACTTTGCGCCCCAATAGCCCTTCGCAGCCTTAAGTACTTTATTTCTTCTCTTGCGCGTCATTGTAGCGCCCTTAATTCTTGCCATTTTAATTTTCCTCCTCTGTCAATTCCGAATTATTTCTGGATAAGTGTTCTGATGTTTGCGGTCATAGACTCGCTGAGTATTGCGTCTGAGCGAAGATGTCTCTTTCTCTTTGCGGTCTTCAGACCCGTGTTATGTCTGTGATGGCAGTGACCCATCTTTACCTTACCTGTTCCGGTAACAGAGAATCTCTTAGCGGATGCTTTATGTGTCTTAACTTTTCCCATTTTAGTTTTTTCTCCTTTTCTATTTTCTCAATCTACAGATGTAATTGAAACAAAGTTAATTTATCAGAAAGGAACAAGTCCTCTTTGAACGTGATTATTTTTGCTTGGTGGGAGAAACCACCATGCTGAGTAGTCTTCCGTCAAGCACGGGTGCCTTATCTATGTTGCCGTACTCGGAGCAAGCCTCCTCAAACTTTTTCATAATTTCCTGACCGATAGCCATATGGCTCATTTCACGGCCCTTAAAGCGCATAACGACTCTTACCTTGTTGCCGCTCTCAAGGAACCTCTGGGCATGTCTCACCTTAGTTTCAAAGTCATGCGTATCGATTCTGCATGAAAGCTGGATCTCCTTAAGCTCGATAATCTGCTGCTTTTTCTTGGCTTCCTTTTCCTTCTTGTCTCGCTCAAAGCGATACTTACCGTAATCCATTATACGGCATACCGGGGGCTGTGCCTGCGGAGCCATAAGCACCAAATCGTAGCCCTTGTCATAAGCCAGCCTGAGTGCGTCGTCGGACGACATAATGCCTATAGCCTCGCCGTCAACTCCTACAACTCTTACTTCCTTTGCCTTGATCTCCTCGTTGATCATCAATTCCTTTGCGCTAATATTAAATACACCTCCGTTTTTTGCAAAAAGCAAAAAAAATTGCGCGAAGAGAATCTCCGCACACTCGCACACAATATGCCCCGACTATCGCCGTGGCAGGTGGATATTGAACCGATGCTCGCCTCTTGCGGCACGGTGAGAACGGAGAGTTCTGCTTCATTTTCAACATATTCTACCACATCTATACCCGTTTGTCAATAGTTTTTTTGAATTTTTTTATTTTCTTTTGTTTTTTTGGGCAACACCTTCGCTTCACCGTACCGTGTCTTCAAGTCAAGCATTTTATCGTAGCCATATAATACCTATCTATCCGTCAACAACCTCGGACCGTCGGGGACACCGATCCCTACATTCGAGGGTGGTCGTCGTGCGGTGCGTACATACCATCGAAGGCAGTCGCCGTACAATAAGTCAACACAATCAAAATGATTGCCGCTGCACGATAACAATACTGCAGCCTCAAACTCTTATCCTACAACCAACACCCCCGCTTTAGTGTTGCTAAAGCGGGGGTGTACTCATTATTTACTTTTTCATCTGCTCAAGTATCTGCTTAAGAAGATCCTCGGTCGTGGGATTTGCCGCTCTTTCCTCGGCTGCTTTTATCTCCGCTTCCTTGGCAGCAGCCTCATCAGCTGCCTTCTTCTGTGCAAGATAAGCCTCTACCGCAGCCTTATTTCTGCATTTGACACCATTTGCCCTGAGCTCCTTCTTTAACTGCCTTTTGAGCTTCTTCTTGTTTGCCTCGTCGCGCATATTGTTGGCAGCCTTGACGATACAGAAAAGAACGAACGCAATTATAAGGAAATTGATAATGGCATTGATAAACGCTCCCCAATCTATATATATCGACTGCGTGAGATCGGGTGTACCGTCCTCAAGATCGACTCTCTGCAAAAACGTGTACACGTCCTTGAGCGAGTCCTTTCCGAGAATAAGCGCAAGAATATAATTGATAAATGGCTTGAGTATATTATTACTCAACGCATTTACTATTGCGGTAAATGAACTACCTACGATAACACCGACAGCCATATCAATGACGTTTCCGCGTGTGATGAATTTTTTAAATTCGCCAAAAAACTTTTTCATAGTCTTTCTCCTCCCTAAAATTCTTTATTTCCGGAACTATTATATATCCCTTTGCAATATTTGTCAAGTAGATATTAAAAATTGCAATATTTTGTCGGTATCAGTCAGTCAGCAGAGCTTCAAGCATTCCATTCAGAGCAAGCGCGTCAACGCAGGCGGGAATAAGATAGCTTGATCCTTTTTCAAGCTTGTATTCGGCTTTGCCGAGGGACATTGCTCCCTCGCCCGAAATAACGAGCAGATGCCGCATTTTTTTGCTTTTCGGCAGCTCAACGGCTCCTTCGACACGCAGATGACTAACGCGAAAATACTCACAATCTGCAAGCAGACAGTCGTCTATCTCACCATGTGCGCGCGAATACCTTATATCTCTTATCTCTCCGTCGGAAAAATCACGAATAACGTCAAGTGCCTTTCCAATATGAAGCTCACGCGCTTTGCCATCAGCTCCCACTCGCCCGTAATCGTACACGCGATAGGTCAGATCGCAGTTCTGCTGTATCTCGGCAATAATAATACCGCGACCTATGGCGTGCGGAAGTCCTGCGGGTATAAAGTAGGTCTCGCCCGCACGAACGGGAACGTAATTAAGCACGTCCTCTGTTCTGCCGCGCTCCACTGCCTCGGCAAGCTCTCTTTTACCCATTCCCTCACGCAGTCCGAAAACGATGCGTGCACCCTCCTCGGCGTCAACGATATACCACACCTCTGTCTTTCCGCGATCATTCTCAGCTTGTGCGGCATAAACGTCGTCGGGGTGAACCTGAACCGAAAGATCGTCACCTGCGTCAATAAGCTTTATAAGCAGAGGAAACTCATCCGACGAAAAATCACTTCCCGTCAGCGCTGTTCCGTAGGTATCTATCAGCTCTGCAAGCGTTCTGCCTCGGAGTGCTCCGTTTTCTACAATACTGTTTTCGTTTGCACGAACGCAAAGCTCCCAGCTCTCACCGATCGCGCCCTCTCCCTTTTTCCATTCGCCGCTTAATTTCCTGCCGCTCCAGATAGGAGATTTCGTTACGTTCGACAGCCTGAGCGGATAAAGCTCTGTCATTCCGCTAACTCCGCAGGATACACGAAGCTCTGCTCACGCTTGGAAAGCTCATGCAGATAGCGTTCCGCCTCAGCCTTTGCCGCGTCAAGCGAAAGCTCGCGATAGTTGCCGCACTCCTTACGATCCGCGCCGAACATCACGTCCGCCTCGTATGCAATGGTAGAAAGCACCTGCTTTACGACAGCGAGCACTCTTGCATTGCCGGCATTGCGCACGAGAAGATAAAATCCCGTGCGACAGCCCATAGGTCCGAAGTATATAACATCGCCGCCTATCTCTGAGTTCCTTATATAGGTAGCAAACATATGCTCAAGCGAGTGCATAGTTAGATTGTCCATAAAATCGTCGGCGTTCGGTATGCGAGTACGCATATCGTAGGTCGTTATATCTCCGTCGATACGTGATACGTAAATTCCCGGAACGATAAAATCGTGATCGACCGAGAAGCTCGTTATTCTTTTTACGTTGTTGCCCATATTTTTCTCCTTAATCAAAGCGGGCTTAAAGCTCGCAAACGATAGCCTCAACCAGCCTTTGAGAATTGACCGCAGCTACCTTGACCATTTCGGGATATTCCATCTCCGCCTCGCCTGACGCATTGTCGGATATAGAGCGGATTATGGCAAAATCAACACCGTTGACGTAGCAGACCTGACCTATCGCCGCCCCCTCCATCTCACAGGCTATCGCTCCGAAGGTATCGCGGATCAACGCCTTGCGCTCGGCGTTGTTGATAAACTGATCTCCCGAAGCAATAACTCCGCCGACCGCGCGGTTGCCCTGCCCGATCGCAAGCTCGACGATGCGCTGCGCGAGTGCTTGCGACGCAGGTATCTCAACCACGTTTATTCCCGAAATAAGTCCCGGTGCGTCGCCGATTGCAGTAGTATCCATATCGTGCTGAACGACAGCGGTCGAAACTGCAACGTCAAGTATGCTGAGCTTTTCCGAAAGAGTTCCCGCAACGCCCGTATTGATTATCACCGACGCGCCGTAGCGCAATATCATAGTCTGCGCGCAGATTGCCGCAAATACCTTACCTATACCGCACTGAGCGACCACTGCGTCCTTGCCGCAAAGCCTTCCCGACACAAACTCCACTCCGCTGACGGTCTCAACCCTTTTGTCCTCTATTTTTGCCTTGAGTGCCTCTACCTCGGAACTCATGGCTCCTATTATTCCTATCATATATTGTCTCCTTATATTTCCTCGTATATTTCAAGCAGACGCTCCTCAAGAGCCGTCTTTTTGTCATCAAGCTCCGAGAGCAGCTTGTAATCGTATGCCGCCTCGCCCGCCATGCGCGTATCTATCTCGTCGATCTCGTTTTCTATCCTTGTCGCCTCGGCACGCAAGCGTTCAAGCCGCTTTTGCGCGTTGCGGGCATCGGCACTCTCCTTCTTTTTCTTGAGGTAGAGCTCCTTGTTACTGCTTGCCGTCTGCGCGGTCGCTCCGTTCCCGCCCGCAAAAATCGCCGCTCTGCGCTCTCGGTCACGGCATAGTTCCTCATAGCCTTCACCCCTGCGCATAACGCTTATATCGGCAAAGCCGCCGCCCATCGATTCGGGAAGCATATCTATAAGTCTTGTGGAGAGCTTTTCAATAAAATATCGGTCGTGCGATACGATCACCACGGTTCCCTCGTATTCCTCAAGCGCACCCTCAAGAGCCTCGCGCGAATCAATGTCAAGGTGGTTAGTCGGCTCGTCAAGGATCAACAGATTTGTGCCGTGAAGTATCAGCTTTGACAGCGTAAGACGCGCTCTCTCGCCTCCGCTCAGCTCACTTACAAGCTTGTACACGTCCTCTCCCGTAAATCGGAAAAGTGCAAGCGTGTTGCGTATCTCGGTCTCGGTAAGCGCGGGATATGTGCTCCACAGCTCCTCGAGCACCGTGCTTGTGGGCGTCAGGTTCTGATTTTCCTGATCGTAGTAGCCTATATTGACGTTATATCCGTGCTCAATATATCCTGCCGTCGGCTTCAGCTTACCGAGCAAAAGCTTGATGAGCGTCGACTTTCCGCATCCGTTGGGCCCTACGAAAAACAGCTTATCACCGCGACGCACGGTAAAATCCATTGAGCTTATCAGCGTTGCAGAATTAGGATACGCGAACGAGAGCCCGCGGACGCTGAGCACCTCATTGCCGCTCGCGCCCGAATATTTGAAGCTGAGGCGTATTCCCTTGGGATCATCTTTCGGTCGCTCAAGCCGTTCCATTTTCTCAAGCATTTTAAGGCGGCTCTCCGCCGCAATTATGTTGCGCTCTCTGTTCCACGCACGCTGCTGTGCGATGTACGCCTCCTGACGTGCGATCTCCTTCTGCTGATTGCGGTAATGCTTCTCCTCTATCTCTCGGTCAATCCTTCTCTGCACCATACTCTTGGTGTATCCGCCGTTATACAGCTTTGCCCTATGGTGCTCTATGCTAAGCGTTTTGTTGGTAACGCGGTCGAGAAAATAACGATCGTGAGATATTACCATAAGACATTTTTTGTAGTCCGAAAGAAAGCTCTCCAGCCAGCCGAGCGTCTCCATATCCAGGTGGTTGGTCGGCTCGTCGAGCATGAGTATGTCGGGCTCGCGGCAAAGCTCCCTCGATAGAGCGAGGCGAGTTCTCTGCCCACCGCTGAGTGACGAAAATTGTCTGTTCTGCATATCGGCGTCAAAGCCCATTTTGAGCAGAGTAGACGCACACCGAGAACGAAACTCCAGACCGCCGTCAGCTATGAATTTTTCATTGAGCGCAGTATATTCGGCAACAAGTGAAGCCTGACCTCTCTCGCCGCTCTCACCCGAGTGAAGCATCGCCTCAAGCTCGCTCAGACGCGCCTCTGCAGAAAGCAGCTCCGGAAATGCGCGATACATTACCTCAAGAGCGGTCGATGCCTTGTCGCCGTCGGAAAAGTCGAGAAATGCATCGTCCTGCCGCAGAATACCTATGCTCTTATCCTTAGATATATATACGTTTCCCTCGCTTGCATCAAGCTCACCGGTTATCAGCTTGAAAAGCGTCGACTTTCCGCATCCGTTCACTCCTATGATGCCAAGGCGGTCGCTCTCATCAAGTGAAAACGAGATAGAATCAAGTATCTCTGTCGTGCCAAACGATAACGATAAATTGTCAACTGTTATTGCTATCATATTTTTTCCTTTTAGTTAGTTTGTTGATCGGTTTTCTGTCCTTTTCTTACGAGAAAAGAACCAAAAGAAATTTCTGCTTGAGGTTACTCTGTATTGTTCTGTGTCCCATACTGTCTGTTCCAATCAATTCAAATCAATCCCAATCAAGAAGAACAGTCGCCGCACAATGCAGATGTTATCCGCATAAACAAAATACATTTGTAGGGTTGTTCTTTAATTCCGTTCGTATCCGCGCAACACGTTTATTCCGAAATTACAGCTTTATTTTTATCTCCACGGCAACACCGAGGATACGTGCTTCGCCCGACTCAAAATCGTCGGTCGAAAGCCGTATCGGCTCGTAATCGTCGTTTTCGGGCATAAGATAAACATTCCTTTTGGAACGGCGAAACCGTTTAACCGTCGCACTGTCGCCGCCCACAAGGCACGCCACGATCTCGCCGTCGTCGGCGTACTGCTGCTTGCGAAAAAGCACGAGACTGCCGTCTACCATGCCTATATTTTTCATACTGTTGCCCTGAACCTTCAGATAAAAATACTCGTCGCTCTCGCCAACGTCAGCGTATTCGTAGCCAAGCACGCTCTCGTTGGTTATTATCGGTGAGCCCGCGCGTATCTCTCCGATTATCGGTACTCGCGTTCTGTTATCATCACCGGGAGCGACACCTTTTCCTAACATATATTCAAGCGATACGCCGAAATAATCGGCAATAAGCTTTATTTTTTCGGTCTTTGGGGTAGATCTTCCATTCTTCCAATCGCTAAGCGTGGATGCGGCTATTCCCGTATCCTTAGACACTCTGTAGAC
>CAZSSE010000020.1:0-12633 GCA_964609165.1 uncultured Lachnospiraceae bacterium | reverse complement strand
CGTTGGGCGAATGTTGCAGTGGGTCCCGGGTTCGAATCCCTGAAGGTGCACCATACGAAGGTCTATCGGAAGGTAGACCTTTTTTCTTTGTTCTATAATAAGGCTCTTTGCCCATAGTTTGAAAAAAATTGGTTCTATAATAAATATTGGGGTGAAGCCAACATTATTATAGAACCTTTTTTGTGCATTACAGTATTAACCTTCAGTGCCATAGTGCTCGTCGATCATATCGGTTTTATATAAGGTGCAGTTATTTTATCATTGCAAGCCTTATTGCTTTGCTACCTCATATTCTTCCTTCACGTCAGCTTCACGCAGGGATGAGCCATAAGCTCTGTACTTCATAACTCCGACTACCGTTTCTCCGTCTATCTGCAAGGGCGTGGGGCTGTCAAACTCAACTGTAATATCATTTCCGCAAAGAACCTCTGTATATTTCTTGCTTTTAAGATGCTCACCCTTGAAAAGTGACGGAAATATCATAAGAGTTTTTATTTTGCTTGAACGGTGGAAAAGCAATACAGAAAGCTTACCGTCAGCGTTGTTACGGCTCTGATCCGGCGTAGGCATCATTCCGCCGCCGTAATATCTGCCGTGCATAGTAGGAGCTATCCACACCTTTTTATAAGTACGCGAAACACCGTCTACAGTTACAGTTGCGTTGGTGGGCTTATAGTGAAGCAAAAGTCCTTTTATAGCGATAGTAGTGTAATTTATATCCTTCTCGCCTGCCGCTCTCAGCTTATCGCCCTCCTCGCAGCAATATCCGTCGATTCCGTATCCTACCCCGTTTATAAAGCGAGATTTTATGCCGTTTACCTCAACGAACGGCAAATTCTTAAGATATTCGGTTATGCAAATTGGTTTACCTGCCTCGCCGCCAATATCGCGGAGAAAATCGTTACCGGAGCCGGTTGCACAATAAAATATCTCGTTTTCAAGTGCAAGATCATCTGTATCGTTTACAAAGCGGTTGAGCGTTCCGTCGCCTCCGCATATAACGAGTGCACAGTCGGTCTTATCGGAAAGAAAAGTACCATAGTTTGTGATCTTGGTCATATCCGCAAGCCCGAGCACCTCACCGTCAAGATGAATATGTATTCCGTTTGCGATCGCTTCCGCGTCTCCGCGCCCGGACATAGAATTGTAAAGCACGTAATATTTCATAGATCTATCTCCTTAATCTATTGTTTTCTTGCAATATATATCATCTCTCCCGTTCGATCAAGTCGTTTTCCTTATCCTTCCGTGCGGAAGAGCAACTATAATTCCGAGAATTACAAGCGCGAGCCATATAAGAATGAGGTTGCCCCATCCGATACTGTATACCGCGTTGGCAAACAGCGTCGTAGCAAGAGTTGCCGACATATAGCTTACAAAATCAAGAAATCCCGTTGCAGTTGAAACCATTCCCGTATCTCGCAGGCTGGGGCAATATCTGCTCCAAAGCATGGTTGAAGCCCCGTTCGACGCCATAATAGCAATAACGAGTATACAAATATTGAGCACAGGATGCTTCACTACGTAGAGCAATGCAAACGATATTGCGGATACGATAAACATTATCAAAATGGTCAGATCCATATTGTATCCGAGCCTTTCGTATACGAATATTGCAATAAATGTCGTCAGCGATATAATGAAGGTAGCAACGGTAAATATCATTGCCGATTGCTCCGCGGAAAAGCCGAGATACTGCGCTATGTACGTAGGCATCCAGAACACAACTGTCGTGCGTATTACACCCGTTATCATCGAGATAAGCGTAAATTTAACGATGTGGTGCTTAAACAGTATGCCTATACCCTGCCCCTTTTCCTTTGGAGGCTTATACTGCCCGTAGCGGATAATTCCCTTTTTCTCAAATATGCAAAAGCAAACGAATGAGATAGCCGCCATTGCAACAAGAACGACAGTACCCGTAATAAAGACGCCCTGCCATACCATAATAGCGGCGGTCATACCTGCAACCGGCGAGCCGAAGAAAGACGCGAAGGTATATCCCATACTGCAGCGCGTTGCGTATATAGGCTCGGTATTTTCAGCAACCAACTTAGCCATCGGTGCGTATACCATAGACAGGAAAAATCCCGTCAAGCCATATGCCGCCATCGCCACAGCGGGTGTTACCGAAACTGTATTTACGAAAATTATATTTGACACTCCTGCCAACAAAAGCCCGAAGCTTATCATATATTTCGCCTTTATTTTGTCGCCTATAAGACCGTTGATAAGCTGTCCTACGCCATAAAGCATAAAGTACATAGCCGAAAGATCGCCTATGAACTTTTCTGTATAAAGCCCGCTTTCTACCATTTGCGGCGTTACCACGCTCAGCATATTTCTTGCGAAATATACCGCAAGATACGAAACCGAGCAAAGCGTACCCATGTAGATCGCGTTCATTACCTTTTTATTTTTGAAAACGCTCATCCTACGACCTCTGAATTATCTCCAATACCTCAGCCGCATTAGTGTCGGGCTTGACCTTGGGCATTATCCTCTCGATAACACCGTTTTCGTCGATTATAAATGTCGTGCGCACGACCCCCATGCTGACCTTACCGTACAGCTTCTTTTCCTGCCATAATCCGTATGCCTTGATAGCATCAAGCTCGGGATCGGCAAGAAGAATGAACGGTAATGAATATTTCTCGGCAAATTTTACGTGCGACGCCACGCTGTCGCGGCTTATACCTATTACCTCTACCTGCCTCTCGGCAAATTCACGGTATACGCCCGCAAATGCACACGACTGACGAGTGCATCCGGGGGTATTGTCCTTGGGATAAAAATACAGAACCACCCTCTTACCGAGAAAGTCCGACAGAGAAACCGTCTTACCGTCCTTATCCTCAAGCGTAAAATCAGGTGCCTTCATTCCTGCTTGCAGCATATATTTCCTCTTTCAAATCAAAATTTTATCTGCGCGGTATGCGGTCTGTGATCCGACGCAACTATTGCGGGAATATCGGCACTCACGACCTCAATATCGGGGCTTACGAATATATAGTCTATCTTCTCACGGGGACAGTCGGACGGAAAGCTTTTCAGCGGAGATGCGAGCATGTCCGCCGCATCCTTCATTCGCTCTCTTATGGGAGCAAGCAGTGCATTATCGGGAGCTACGTTAAAATCTCCCATAAGCACGCATTTTTCATCCTCAAGATTTTCAAGCACGGTACGCACTGCACTCTCTGCCTCATCGGGATTGAGTCCAAAATGTATGACCATAACCGTAAGTCCGTTTTCAAGTCTTGCCTTGAGCAGAACACGGTGCTCGTAATACCCGTCATATCCTCGCGGATCAGGATCTGGGACGTCTATCGTCTGAGCGCTGACTATTCTTGAGCGTGACAACAATCCGTTTCCGTATCCGCCCTCCTCAAGCTGAAGTGCCTTTGCAAAATAATAATTGCCAAGACCCGATCTTTCGGCAAGTATTCTGCACTGCGCCTCAAATTCAGGCGGAGAGGCCCCGTCGCGCATCTCGTTAAGACCTACCACGTCGGCATCACATTCGTTAATCGCCCTCGCCATTATATCAAAATCTATTTTCTTCTCCAGAAAATTCAGACAGTGCTGGGTATTAAAGCTCATTATTTTCATTATAACGTCCCCTGAATAATAGCATTTCTCATTCGCTTGATATTATCCTCAAGCGCTCCTTCCTTGCAAAAAACGCTCGACGTTCCGCCAACAAAGATATTAGCGCCGGCGTCACACATAAGAACGGCATTTTCAAAGCTGACGTTGCCGTCGACCTCGATCTCGACGGAGCTATATCCGCCCGCGTCAAGACAAGCCCGCAGCTCCCATATCTTATCAAGCGTAGCGGGGATCATTTTCTGCCCCGCAAATCCGGGATTGACCGTCATTACAAGCACTTCGTCAACAAGATCAAGCACGCCCGTTATTGCGCTTACAGGCGTTTCGGGATTTATAGCCGCCATAGCTCTTGCTCCCCTGCTCTTTATCTCCCTAAGCGCATCAGCAAGATTATCCGTCGCCTCTGCGTGTACGGAAACGTAGTCGCCCTCTCCGAAATCAAACCACGCAAGCTTATTTTCGGGATTGCGCACCATAAGATGTATATCAAGCGGTATAGTGCTGTTTTTCTTAAGCATTCTGCAATAATCCGTACCAAGCGTAAAATTCGGCACAAAATCACCGTCCATTATATCTATGTGCAAATACTCTATTTTACATTTTTCAAAGGCAGACAGGGTATCTGCAAGCCTTAGTGCATCTGCGCACATCATAGATGGCGATATTTGATTTTTTATTATCATTTCTCACATATCTTTTGGAAAAGATCATTCATAAGCGCATCTCTGTCGATATGATATACATAGCACATATCGTCACCGTCCGCATATTCCTCGTATTTGCCCTCGTAGGAAGAAAGCGAGGTCTTTATAATTCTTGAGCGCATAAATCTGTTATTGTCGTTAAGAAGCCATGCAACCGCAGTAACGTCCCAGATAACTCTTGTCCAAGGCGTTCCGTGCGCATAGACCTCTGCTTCCTCGATAGTGTTTTTTGCCAGATAATCCGCCAAAGGATTTTTGCCGATAAGCCAACACTCAAGCTCGGATCTTGATACTCTGAAAACGTCGACAACGCCAAAGCAAGGAAGCTGAACGAACGGAATACCGCACGACATAACAATTCTTGACGCCGCAATATCATGAACCATATTGAACTCACGTGTATCCTCGAAATGCAGAGCGTTACCGCCGAGCCACACAAGAACTGCATTCTCAGCTACGCGAGGATTGAGCAGTATTGCCGACGCTACGTTAGTAATAGCTCCTATAGCAACGATGTACAGCGGATTTTCGGGCGAATATTCCTCTACCCTTGCCGCAAGGTCGCGTGCCGCATCCGAAACAACAGGTGTTTTTTCATCGACAAGAAATCTATCCGAGCCTCTGTAAGCTTCCTTTTTGATGTTCATAAGCTCAAGAAGCTTTAAAATCTCATTATAGCTCTTTTCCATTCCATCGCCCGCCGAGGTAGAGTGCGAATTATAAAACGGAGCGGCATAGATAGCCTTTGTATTAAGCTTATCCGCATTTTTAAGAAGATACGCAATAGCAAACTGATCGTCAATTTCGTTATATGCGTCGGTATCAAGTACAACGTCAACCTTTCCCTCGGGTACCGTAAGATTTTTTAATCTTTGCTCGTGTGTCATAACATTCCTCCATAAATTTACAAATCAATAATTCAACAATATTGATACATTCGTTGTATCAGGTACATTATATCACTTACTCCGACGATTTTCAATAGTTACGTATCAATTTCTACAGATTTTTTATATACGCTTAAGGGCGATCCGCAAAAGCGGATCGCCCTTTAATCTTTATACATCCTTAAAAACGGCACTGCTCGCCGCGTAACCGTATACGTACAATGACTGCCGTGCCGACGACTGTTTCAGAATTTTATCTCTTCCTTTACGTCGCCGTCAAATGATGAATCATACGGAGAGGAGATCTCCGCGCCGTGCTTGAATACAAGAGACAGCATCAACATCGCAAGTCCCGTGGTGAAGGAGACCGTAGTGTCGGGTGCCTCAATAGTCGGAAAATATATCCAAAGCATTCCGAATATCAGATTCTGTACAACAGAGAGCCCCACCATAACCGCAAGGTTGATAATACCAAGTCGGAAAAGCTCCTTTGCTCCGTCAAAGGTAAAGGGCGTACCTGCCGCAAGCTCATGATCGAAGTATTTGATCGCAAGCCAAGCGAGAACAGCTTCGGCAACGCAGGATATACATCCCGATATACACCCAAAATAACAGTCTTCAATGCTGATTTCGGCATTAGCCTCAATAAGTTCGGCAAGCGATGCAGCAGCGATCAGCAAGCCAAATCCAAATAGAGACAGCACAGCTCCGACTATGCACAGCACAAACAAGATCTTTGCTATGATACGTCCAACCTTCATAATTGTTTGAATAGTATTAAGTGTTTTAGTCATTTTTATCTCACCTTTCTGCCTTTTATTATATTCATTACTATATATACTGCTATAAGCGCCGCAACAGTGCTTCCGATCACCGCATACATTACAGGTATATCGATCTTATTACCAAAGAAGAACAGATTGCAATCGAAATTATCCCGCACGCTTTCAATAAATTCTATCGGCAGTCCCTCGCTCTCCATCTCGGCGAGCACTCCCCGCATCGTGTGATTGCGCACAAGTGCCGTTCCATACGTACCCGGAAGAAGCATTATCGCGTTTCTCAGCCCATCGGAAAACTGCGAAAGCGGCATATATGCGCCGCATACAAATCCATACATCGAGCTGACTATCGTACCTACCGCAGATATTTGCCCCTGACTTGTCAGGAAAAAACCGATTATACTTGACAGAGCCACACCGAAAAGACAAAGCAGGGCAACGTCAAGAATGAGCAATACTACGTCAAGTCCCGAAAGATACCAACCCGTTATCGCTATGTATCCGAGACATATAGCGGTCGCAACAAAACATACGGTAAGCGTTGAGATAAGCGTTGCAGCATAGTAGCTCATAGACATTACCGACGGTCTTACGGGAGAAACCGTAAGATCCTTGACCGTGCCGCTCGCCTTATCCTGAACCATCAGCATATTTGAGCAAAAGGCTACCGTAACGCAGGATACCGCGAGTATCGACGAAGCAAGCTGAGCACCCGCAAAGCCATTTATCAGCTTATCCGACAGCTCACAGCCTGTCGGTATCGCCGACTTCAGACTGTCGGTATATACGTTACCGAGGAAGGTAACGTAAAGAACGAGAAGTATTGCGGGGGTGATAAGCGATGTAAAAAACATTCCCTTATCCTTGAAAAACAGCTTTATATTTCTCTTTGTAAGAACAGCAAGACTTTTCATTTTGCCTCACCTCCATCCCTCTTCGCCGACAGATCTCCAAGCGTCTTTCCCGTTACCGCAAGGAATACGTCATCCATCTTCCCCTTAGTTATCTCATAATCTTCAAACACCTCCGGGCGCGATACGATCAGCTCTGTCGCCTCGCGAGTGCTTGAAACTGCCAGACGGTAAGCGTCTCTTATCTCCTCATATTCGACTCCGAGAGAGTCGACCGTTGCCTTATCAACACCGTAAAGGGTAATAAAATCTCCCGTATAAGCGTTCTTCAGCTCAAGCGGTGTACCCTCCGCGCTTATTTTTCCGTTATCTATTATCACAACATAATCGGCTTCTGCCGCCTCTTCCATATAATGCGTTGTCAGAAAGACGGTCATATCCTCATTTCGTCTGAGCTCGTCAATGACCCTCCAGAGCAGCTTTCTCGTCTGCGGATCAAGCCCCGTGGTCGGCTCGTCAAGCACAAGTATCCTCGGTCTGTGCAAGAGTGCCCGTGCTATATCTATTCTTCTGCGCTGACCGCCCGAAAGCTTTCCGAGTGTGCGCTTAAGCAGATCCTTAAACTCAAGCATTTCGGCAAGCTCCGAAAGCCTTTTTTCAAACGCCTCGCCGCATATGCCGTACAGTGCCGCACGGCTCTCAAGATTATCTCGCACCGACAATGCCTTGTCAAGCCCCGATTGCTGAAATACAATGCCAAGCATTGACTTGATGTGGTCGAGATTTTCGTCAAGCGTACACCCGTCTATAATCACGCTTCCGTTATCCTTCGGAAGCTGACCGCAAAGAATATTTATCGTGGTAGATTTTCCCGCTCCGTTTACACCGAGAAAAGCAAAAAGCTCTCCTCTCTTTACACGAAAAGATATACCGTCGACTGCCCGTATCTCTCCGAAGCTCTTGTGAAGATCATTTATTTCAATAATATCACAAATATCACGCATTTCACTCATAGTCTTTCTCCCTTCGTCAGTGCCATAAACAGCTCGCTGAGCATTCTGCTGACATCCTCGTCGGTGAACACGCATCTCCCCTGTGCGTAAAGCACCGCAAGTCCGTGTGCGTAGACCGCAAGATGATTGTATAATTTTTTTGCTCTATCGGTATCAAACCCATAAGAGCTTTGCACCGCCTCCCGCACGAGCGGCTCGTTCTCATCGCCCGCAGGAAAATAGTGCGACGGCAAATCATTACCGCCCTCTTTCATAAAAAGCATTTTGAAAAGCTCAGGCTCATCCTTTGCAAACTTGATATATTGAAGTCCCGCGCCTTTAAATGCAGGAGTTGAGGCAAGTCCCTCGTCCAGATATTCCCTGTACAGCTTCTTTGCCCTATTCACTACCTCGGCTTGCAGCTCCTCTATGCTTTCAAACGCAGTGAATATCGGCGCGGTAGACGTACCAAGCTCTGATGCAAGCGACCGCGCACTTAAAAACGATTCTCCGTATCTGCGCACAAGCCCATACGCTACATCTACAATTTCTTCTCTTGTATATCTCGCCTTCGGCGGCAAATTCATCACCTCATTTATAACGCCCGTTATATAACGATCGCATTATATCATAAACAACAATGCTTGTCAATATATTTTTTCAAATTTTCAGCAAAAATCCGAGTGGCATTTCGGTTTATCGTCTAAAAAAGTACGCCGACGCTATGCGTCGGCGTTGTGATACATAAATTACAGGATATTATGAAAAACGATAAAACTCATACTTATAAGCGTTACCCGTAGTCACGGTATCTACTGCGACACGCAAGATCATACGGCCGTCGTGTGTAGCTATAACGCTGAATGCCTCGGAAACATCAATACTCCAGAGCGCTGACGTAGGATTTACAGTAGTAACAAGTGTACCCGCTCCGTTGTATATCTCAAACTTGACCTTATCGTCTGCCGAGCACTCCTTGATGACAAAGTAGTTGTGCTCTGCAAGGTAAAGGGTTCTCTTTGCTCCCTTTTCGATCAGCTTAACGGTGTCACCCGAAGCAGTATAGCATATCAGCTCGTCGTCAACGTTTCTTAAAAGAACAGCCTGATCCAATGCCTGATCTATCTCGAGATTATCCTTTGCATAATCATATATAACATTTAGGTCATAGTCATACATCTTACCGTCAGCATACATATACTTCGTGCGGTAATTTGCGGCAGAGGTCTCGCCAATTACCTTCCCCTTTTCGTTGACGATAAATTCCTTATTGTCTGTCGAGCGTACAAGCCATCTGTCAACTGCCCGCATAGTATATACTTCAGCATATGCAGGAGCGTCGGTAACGTTCTTTATCTGCTTTATGCTTCCGTCCGAGTCAAGCGCAGCAAGGATCAAAGCCGAGTCGGCGTCATTGATATGCTTATCCTCTATGGGAGCAAGCGTTACAATATTATCGTACTTGTCGCCAAGTCCGTAAGACTTTGCCCATTTCTCTCCGATTCGGTGTCTGTTTAAGGTATTGCTTATAACGTAATTAAATTTGATCTCATCGGACTTGCCGTTCTTACCGTTGAATACGACGGTGTAAAGGTCGTATTTAGCAAGAGCACCCGTATCGGCGGTCTTAGTAATATAATCGTATTTTTCGGCATGCGAATCCACCTCTATCGAATACTGAATGAGTATCTTGTTGTCGCTAAGCTCCACCCAAGCACCGATATTCGCATAGGAGGGAATGCTTAGAAATGCCTCGGTCTCAAGCGAGCCGTTATAAACAGCGATACCGTTGGCAGCCTCACAGAAATAAAGCTTTTCGGTTGCATACAGCACCTCGGGAATGGAATTAAGATCGGAATAATCAAATGCGTATTCAAGAGCCGCATTTTCGCCAATGCGATAGCACTTGCCGTCAAATCTGATAAGATCGTGCGCTATCTCCGCATCAACCCGGCGGTATGTATCTGCAATCTTTACACCGTCAGCTCCGTAGAGAGCTGTGTCAATGGTATCTCTGCCGATCTTTACGTTGCTTTCGTCCAAGCTCCACTCAGAATGGACAACGGTAAAGCAGGTGTCACCGTTCAGATCATAAAGATCCACGTCATAGCTGCTCGTCGGGCTGGAGGTAGCCTCGTAAACCACCTTGCCGGAATCGATATTATATACCGTAAGCTTTTCGCAAGAGGCCCAATCAACAATCACTGACTTTGAGAAAAGCACAAGCTCATTGCAGGACTTGGACGTGACCGCCTTGTCAAGCTCCGGAATAATCTCTGCCTTGGTGTATACACTATCGGCATCGCTGTATTGACTTCCGTCGAGTATCTTTTTAAGAGTAGTACTGCCGGTCGTTGCGCAGGATGAAAGCAAAAGCATCACTGCAAGTGTCGCACACAAAAGAACGACAAAGGATCTCTTTTTCATAGTAAATCTCCCCTAAAAATATATTTGCGGCGTTAAAGTACCGTATGCCCCATTCTAACACATTTTTAAAAATTTGTCAACAACAAACATTCAATAACGCAAATTAAATGAATTAAAAGCAGAAAAACGATTGCAAAGCCCGAGATTTCGTGCTATAATATGATTATGGTACGATTTTGTATACCATTAGTTCAAGTATTGTTCAAAGTTTAATAAAAAATCAACGGAGGTAAAACAAGATGGAATTTAACGTAAATCACCCGATAATTTACGTGATAGTCGGCGCTATTATTGCGCTCGTGCTTGCTCAGTCGATCTATTTTCTCATACGCGCAATGAAGCGCGCAAAGGAGCTGGGCATTTCAAAATCAACCGTAAAAAAGACGGTATCCTCGGCGGCAATATTTACTATTGCACCTGCAATAGCCGTGCTTGTCGGCGTAGTGGCACTGTCCAAAAGCCTTGGGGTGGCACTTCCTTGGCTCAGGCTATCGGTCATAGGCTCGATCACCTATGAGACAGTAGCGGCGGGAAACGCGCTTGAGGCAGCAGGAATGAGTGCCGGAACGACGGTGACGGATCCCTCGATCTTTATCACTATTGCGTGGGTAATGACGATAGGTATTGCGGCAGGTCTCGTTTTAGTCCCCTTTGTCACCAAAAAGCTTCAAAACGGGCTCTCGAAGGTAAGTATGAAGGATAAAAAGTGGGGCGAGATCTTCAATAATGCCATGTTTCTCGGAATGATCTCGGCATTTCTCGGCTACGTATTCTGCGATGTCGGACTTATAATCAAGGGCGATGCATCGGGACTTATCCCTGTGTGCGTCATGGCGGTATCGGCTGTGGTTATGGCGGTCTGCGGTCTTATCGCTGCAAAGACGAAGATCCGTTGGCTTACAGACTATGCGCTTCCCATGAGCCTTATCGCAGGAATGGCTTCTGCAATTCCGTTTACTTCGTTACTTGGAGGTTAAGATAATGAAAAACAATAAAAATCTTACTTATATGGAAAGCATCCACCGCAGCGGACGTATATGGGGAATCGTAGTTGGTGCAGTCCTCATAAGCTTTCCTTTGATCCTGTCGTTTATTTTCGGCGTTCTTCCGAATTTTGAAGTGCTTGCCAAGGGCGTGCTCGCCACTGCGCCTATGTATTGGGCGGTAGGAATAGTTGAAATATTCACCTATGTTCCTATGCTCGGCGCGGGCGGAACGTATCTGTCCTTTATAACCGGAAATATTTCCAATCTCAAGCTTCCATGTGCGATCGATGCGATGGAGCGCGCAGGTGTAAAGGCATCCGACGAGAAGGGCGAGGTAATATCGACTATCGCAATAGCGGTGTCAAGCATCGTTACAACGGTTATCATTCTTATCGGTGTTGTGTGCATAGTTCCTCTCACGCCTGTGCTTGAATCTCCCGTGCTTGAGCCCGCATTCGATATGATACTTCCCGCGCTTTTCGGAGGTCTTGCAGTGGTTTTTATCTCAAAAAATCTCAAGCTCTCGATCGCGCCTATCATTCTTATGCTCGCGCTCTTTATCTTCGTTCCTGCACTTAACGCTTCAACCGTTGGTATTATGGTTCCCGTAGGAGTTATATTCACTGTTGCCGTAGCGCGTATTCTTTATAAGAAAGGAGTTCTTTGATATATGTGGGCTTTGTTATTGATACCTGTGGCAATCATTGTATTTTTGGCAGTAATAATCGTAAGAGCGCTCAAATTTTCTCCCAAGCCTCAACCGCAGATAGACAGCAATACTGTCAGCTTTGACTCCGAGCGTGCTGTAAGCAATCTGCGCGAGCTCGTACGTTGCAAAACGGTATCCTATAAGGATCACTCGCTTGAGGACGATGCCGAATTTGAAAAGCTCATCGCCTCTCTGCCCACGCTTTATCCCAACGTGGCAAAAGCCTGCGAATTCAAGCAGCTACCCGACCGGGCATTGCTGTTTCGATGGAGGGGCAAGGGCGACGGCGCGCCTGCGGTAATGATGGCGCATTATGACGTTGTTCCCGTCAACGAGGATGCGTGGGAGCTTCCTGCGTTTGAAGGTATGATAAAGGACGGCTGTCTTTGGGGACGCGGAACTTTGGATACAAAGGTTACATTTAACGGTATTCTCTTTGCGGCTGACCATCTCATTTCCGAGGGCTTTGTTCCCGAAAACGACGTATATTTCGCATTTTCAGGCGGTGAAGAGGTTAACGGCGAGGGTGCTGTCCGCATAGTCGATTACTTTGAAGAGAACAAGATCGATCCCGCATTTGTCATCGACGAGGGTGGCGCGGTGGTTGAGGATGTATTCCCCGGCGTCAAGCAGCCCTGCGGACTTATCGGTATTGCCGAAAAGGGTATGATGGATGTTAAGTACAC
>CAZSSE010000019.1:0-13096 GCA_964609165.1 uncultured Lachnospiraceae bacterium | reverse complement strand
GGCGAAGTGAATGTGAGAGCATCACCTGTAAACGGGGGAAGCTCATACAGTAGGTCGTATGAAAATATTTGTAATGGTACAAATCGCCAATACTCTACCGATCCTAAAAATGATCTTAAAATTTGGGACAAAATAGTTGTCTACAGGTTTGGTCCATATGACAATACAATAGATGCTATCGTTCCCTAATAGCAATATAGTTTATACCAAAGGAGAATCACTATGAAAAAGATGATTTTAAGGATGGCTGATGGAAGATATGCTTTCGAATATTTTGTAGAAGTAGGTCTAATATCCAAAGACGACGCAGAACATACGCTATCCGAGACAACCAATCTTATCGTATACGTTGATTGAAAATTAACCCCGCCTGCATTGCAGGTGGGGTGATTTATAATTCAGATTTAAGCCTCAGAGCCTTCCCAGCATCTTCATAAGCGGGACGGGATCGTTTGCTGTGATGAGATCGGCACCGCGCTCTATGCAGAGGCGGACGTCATCCTCGGTGTCGGCGCAGTACATATGCACAGGCATTCCTTTATTTACGTAAAATTCGCAAAGCTCAGAGCGGACGAACATCATTGAAAGTCCGATCTCCTCATAGTAGTCGTAGGAATCTGACGTAAACTCCTTCATCTGAATATCAGGATAGCCCATAGTACGTCCGTTATATTTCTCCTTGATATATCTGATTATTCTTCCGTTGAAGGCATAGAACCAGCAGCGGTCAAAAACGCCGTACTTCTTCAGGAGAGCCACGGAGAGATCTACATTTTCCTCGGTGTATTCTTTTATCTCAACACCGAAAAGAATATCAGGACGAAGTGTTGTTGCAAGCTTGAGCGTTTCCTCAAGCGTGGGGATAGTAAGCCCCTGTCCCTTGTAGGTATCTCCGAATTTTTCAGTGTAGCACGGTTCAAGCCGCTTCACCTCGTTAAGCGTCATATCACGCACGTGTCGGTCAACTCCGCAGGTGCGAAGAGTGTTTCCGTCGTGTATGATTACCGGAACCTTGTCTGCCGTCAGCCATACGTCAAATTCAAAGGCATCAACACCAAGCTCAAGTGCCGCCTTAAATGATATAAGAGTGTTTTCGGGGTATTTCGCACAATATCCGCGGTGTCCCTCAACTATAATATTTTTCATAAGATAACCTCCTTTGGACTTGGCTTGATTATATCACCACTATCCCGAAAAGTCAAGTCCTCATTTGCTGTAAAAGCACGATTGACAAAGAATGCTTTTTGTGATATACTCATGTTGATAATGTATGGAGGTATGATCATGCGATTACAAAGATTACTTGCATTACTGCTTTGCTTTGCTGTGTTTGCTTCTTTTTTAGCTTCCTGCGACAGCTCGGCGGCATATAATGATAGCTCGGACGCAACCATATCCGAGGCAATTACTGACGGGCAGGATGTCAGCGGTAATATCACTGCTGACGTTACTGTAGACTGCGACGCTCACACCGACGATAATTCCGACGGGAAATGCGACGGTTGCGGAATATCTGTATTGATTTCATTTGATTTTTATGCTATCAACGATCTGCACGGTAAATTTGCCGATACAGATTCAAATATCGGTGTCGATGAGCTGACCACCTATCTTAAGTCAACCTTCAAAAGCGACGAAAACCCGATTTTTCTTTCCTCCGGTGATATGTGGCAGGGAAGCTTTGAGTCTAATGCGACCCGAGGAATGATACTTACAGATTGGATGAACGAGCTTGATTTCGTTTCAATGACTCTCGGTAATCACGAATACGATTGGGGCGAGGAATACATAGAGGCTAACGAGGACGCCGCAGAATTTCCGTTTCTTGCGATAAACATTTACGAGCGCGGTACGAACGAGCGTGTCGATTATTGCGAGCCGTCGGTTCTTATTGAGCGTGGAGGAATGAAGATAGGCATAATAGGTGCGATAGGCGATTGCTATTCCTCGATAGCGAGCGATAAGGTTGAGGACGTATATTTCAAGACAGGCTCACAGTTGACATCTCTTGTAAAGGAGGAGTCGGACAGACTGCGTGACGCAGGTGCGGATTATATAGTCTATTCGATCCATGACGGATACGATCAGAGCAGCAGCGCTACCGGTAAGATCAGCTCAAGTCAGCTCTCCTCTTATTACGACGTTTCTCTTTCGGACGGCTACGTCGATCTCGTTTTTGAGGGGCACACCCACAAAAATTACGTGCTTGAGGATCAGCACGGAGTATATCACTTACAGAACGGTGGGGATAACAAGGGTATATCTCATGCGGAGATAAAGATAAATTGCGTGAACGGAGATACGGTGCTTACCGAGGCAGAGTTTGTTCCGACAAGCAGGTATTCGGGACTTGACGGCGATCCTATCGTCGATACTCTTATGGAGAAGTATGCCGAAATTATCGAGGTCGGAGAAGAGGTGCTCGGCAACAATGCCAATTACCGAAGATCGAATGAGATATTGGAGCTTGCGGCGACGCTTTATTATGAGGCGGGAGTTGAGCGTTGGGGGGATGATTACGACATTGTGCTCGGCGGCGGATTTATGTCAGCGAGAAGTCCGTACAATATCGGCGCGGGGCCTGTAAAGTACTCGACTCTTAATATGATCCTTCCGTTTGATAATCAGATCGTGCTTTGCTCGATAAGGGGAAGCGATCTCAAATCGAAATTCTTTGAAACCAATAACAACAGATATTACATAGATTACGGCTCTTACGGAGAATCGGTTAAGGATAATATAGACCCCAATGCCACGTATTACATAGTAACCGATAGATATACCTCTCTGTACAAGTACAATAATCTGACCGAGATCGCGTTATACGACGAGGGTGTTTATGCCCGAGATCTTATCGCCGACTATATAAGGGGCGGCGGATGGCAATAGTGACAATAGAACAATAGAATCGAATCATATCCGAAGTGCCGCGCGAAAAAACTTGACAAATCGCGAAAAAAAACTTGACAAATAAAGAATATTATGCTACAATCATTCTATAAACCTTTTCGAAAAAATCGAAAAAATCAAGGAGGAAATTATGATAAAGACTTTTAGGAAGATCATTTCATTGATCTGCGTTTTATCAATGCTGGTTGTTACCGGACTTGCCGTAATTCCGGCGTATGCGGCAGATCGTAGAAATCTGACGGCGGCATGGTATGAGCCCGATGTGATCGACGATGGCTTTGCCGCAGGAATTCTTACCGTTAGGACGGAAGGCTGGTACGATTTTTCCAGTTTACCCACCGACGCAATAGCGTATTGGGCTAATGAGAACGGTCCTCTTGAGGGATATACTTCTATGGCAAGATTTTCCATCACCGCTATATCAACAAGCTATAGATTTCCCGAGCTTCAGATAATTCCCGAGGGCGCCGACAGAATTCGCGTATATACCGCGCCGAAGAATGGGGACGTCTCTTTGAACGGTGTTTACGTCGATGCTATGCTTGGCGACACGGCAACCTTTGAGATCAAGGGTAAGCCAAAGCATACTTTTGCGGTCGTCAGCGATACACATGTGGTCAACGACGATAACCACGTATGGACAAAGAGATTCAAGAATATGCTCACCGACGTAAGCGGAATGTCGGAGGTAGAGGGTATATTTATAAACGGAGATATGGTTAATACGGCGAGCGGTTCGAGTACAACTCCGGATATGGCACAAGGCGAGTACGCAAAGATCCAACAGATCAAGCAAGTCGTTTGCCCCGATATGCCTATTTATATGTCTATAGGTAATCACGATCTTTGGCCGGCTGGATTTAATAACACTTCTTTGCAGACGATGGAGCAGATGTTCTGTCAGAATGCTGTGCTTCCCGACGGAAGCCATCCCGATTCGTTCTTCTATGATTTCTGGATCGATAACAACCATTTCGTATTCGTGGGCGACAGCGGACGCGATCCTAATTACCTGTACTTGGATGACAATGCGCTCAGCTGGCTTGATACTACAATAGCCGCAGGATATAAGGATGGAAACAATACCTTCATTTTTATGCATCAGGCTATGCCCGATACCGTAGCAGGCTCTATTACCGATTTCGGTCAGTTGGATGGACACGTTGAAAATGCATATGAGACTCGTCAGATACTCAAAAAGTACCCCGATGCGGTAATGTTCAGCAGTCATTCCCATTACAGCCTTGATTCGGTTGGAAACGCTTTCAGTGAAGATCAAAACTACCCCACCGTTTTCAATACCTCAACGGTTGCTAATCCTATCAGTGTAAGAAAAGCATCGACGTTTGAGGGCAGCGAGGGCTATATAATGGAGATCTACGACGATTTTATTCTGCTCAGAGGCAGAGATTTCCTGAAGGGTCTTTGGTTGCCTTCCTCACAGTACGTAATATCGCTTGCCGATGCTGACGATTCGAACGACAGCGGAAACGCTAACGGTAACGAGAATACCAATAATAGCGGAAATACCGATAATAACGGAAATACCGATAATAACGGAAATACCGATAATAACGATAATAACGGAAATACCAATAATAGCGGAAATACCAATAATAACGAAAACACTAATAATAACACTAACACCAACACAAATACCAACGAAGATAACAAGCAAACCGAGGATACCTCAAATAAGCACGAGGAAAAGACCGACGCTACCGAAAAGGTATCCGACGTTGATTCCTCGAATGAGGGCGGCTGCGGCTCTGTCATAGGAGTCGGATCGGTGGTGCTTACGACCTTGATCGCAGGTGCTTGTATTATCAAAAAGAAAAAAGAAGAATAACGCATGTAAGCCCTGCCGCTAATCACGGCAGGGCTTTTATGATGGAAAGAAAAATGAAAAATTAAGGGCGCTTCGCAGCAGCTTATACATAAAAGCGGAAACTTATTTTATATATCTATTGTAAAATAGGAAAAAATGTGATAAAATAAAGATGTACGAATTTTTCGTGGAGGTGCTTATGTTATCCACAGTATATAGCGCAGGACTTTTCGGTATTGACGGATACATCGTCACCGTTGAGTGCAACGCGCGATCAAGAATACCGGATTTTCAACTTGTAGGGCTTCCCGATCTTGCCGTGAAGGAAGCAAAGGAGCGTGTACGTACCGCGTGTGAGAACAGCGGATTTCACTTTCCGGCAATCGAGCTGATGCTCAATCTCGCCCCCGCCGACCGTAAAAAGGAGGGCTCGGGCTTTGATGCCGCTATACTTATGGGAATAATGCGATGCGGCGGCATACTTCGTCAGGAAGTGGATTTTTCCGATAAGTGCTTTGTCGGCGAGCTATCACTTTCGGGAGAGCTTCGCGGTGTACGCGGAGTGCTTTGTATGTGCGTTGCGGCGAGAGACGCGGGACTTAAGGAGTTTTATGCACCGGCAGAGAATGCAGGCGAGGCGGCGGCAGTAGAGGGAATAACCGTTTATGCGGTCAGATCCGCGCGCGAGCTTGTGATGCATCTTAACGGAGAAAAGCTGCTTGATCCCGTTGAATGTGACAGAAGCGCATTTGAGGATGCCTTCCGCAGCAGTGCACTTGATTTTTCCGACGTAAAGGGTCAGACTATGGCAAAGCGAGCCATTGAGATAGCGGTTGCCGGCGGGCACAATATACTGCTTATCGGGCCTCCCGGCACGGGAAAGTCGATGCTTGCAAAGAGAATACCTACGATAATGCCGCCTCTCGACTTTGAAGAAGCGATAGAATGTACAAAGGTACATTCGGTGGCAGGAGTGCTGAAAGACGGCGTGTCGCTCGTTTCGCAAAGACCTTTCCGCTCTCCGCATCATACGATAAGCTCGGTCGGTCTTGTGGGAGGCGGCATCAATCCGTTACCCGGCGAGGTTTCGCTTGCGCACAACGGAGTTCTGTTTTTGGATGAGCTGCCCGAGTTTCCAAAGCACGTGTCCGATGCGCTTCGTCAGCCGCTTGAGGACAGATGCGTTACGATAACGCGCGCCAACGGAAGAGTTACCTATCCGTGCTCGTTTATGCTTGTGGGCGCGATGAACCCTTGCAGATGCGGATTTTTCGGACATCCGACAAAGCCGTGCTCGTGTCACCCGAATGACGTAAAGCGGTACATATCGAAAATAAGCGGCCCTATGCTTGACAGAATTGATATACAGATAGAGCTTCCCTCGCTTTCATACGAGGAGCTTTCGGCAGGCAGCGCGCCCGCTGAAAGCTCGGCTACAGTGCGTGAAAGAGTGGCAAGGGCGCGGCGCTTTGCGCTTGACAGAATGAAAGATGAGGGCGAGCGCAGAATATGGTGCAACGCTCAGCTTGACTCGGCGCTTATCCGCAAATACTGTGTTATGGAGCCTGCCGCGAGCGCGATACTCAAGGCGGCATATGAGCGCATGGGAATGTCGGCGAGAGGATACGACCGTATAATGAGAGTTGCAAGAACGATCGCAGATATGGATTCATCCGAGATCATAAAAGCAAATCATATAGCAGAGGCTATACAGTACAGAAGCCTTGATAAAAAATATTGGGGTTAAGGAGGACAGGATGGAAAATAAGGATATAAATGACGCTGCAGGCGTAAAGGAATATGCAAGTCCTGCGCGCTTGAAGGAGGATATAATCAGGCTTTGCTCGATCTCCTCGCTTTCGGGATTTGAATACAGAGCGTCGGACAGTGTAAAGGATATATATTCCGAATATTTCGACGAGATAAAGACTGATCTTGTGGGAAACCAGATGCTTATTCGCCGCTGTGAAAAAGAAAATGCTCCGAGGATCCTTGTCGATGCGCACTTTGATGAGGTGGGAATGATCGTTTCCGACGTGCTCGACGGCGGATTTCTCCGAATGGTCGGAGTTGGCGGTATAGATCCTGCCATAATGCAGGCGGCAGACGTAGTTGTCTGTGGCAACGAAACGGTCAGGGGTGTTGTGATCTCGACACCACCGCATCTTCGCGCGGACAAGGACGGCAAGCTGCCGCCCGTTGAGGAGCTTTTGGTCGACGTTGGACTTGGATATACGCTTGACGAGCTCCGCGAGATAATTCCGATAGGCAGTCCTATCGTGTATTCGGCGGCATATTCAGAGCTCGGAGAAAAATACATTGCGGGTAAAAGCTTTGACGATAAGGCTTGCGGAGCTATTGCCGCAAGAGCAATAATAGATACGCCGCGCGAGCAGCTGGCGGGCGACGTGTATCTTTGCTTTTCGGCAAGGGAGGAGACCTCAATGCACGGAGGGGCACTGTCGGCTACATTTAAGGCAGATCCCGATTATGCGCTCGTTATCGACGTAAATCTCGGAAGCACTCCGGATGTTCCGTCAAATGAGACTGTGAAGATCGGAGGCGGCGTATCGGTCTCATATTCTGCGGCAACGCACAGAGGTCTTACGAAAATGACCGTTGAGCTTTACCGCGAGTGTGGTATTCCCGTTATACCCACGGCGGCTCCGTCGTCTACGGGTACGAATGCTCCTACGGTCAATCTCGTGCGAGAGGGAGTTCCAACGGTTGATATAGGTTTGCCGTTGCGCAATATGCATACCTACAACGAGGTGATAAACCTTGATGACTGCAATGCTCTTTGCGGCGCAGTCAGGGAATTTATCTGCTCGGCGAAGATTGCCGAGAGCTTCGGGAAGGAGGAGATACTGTGAGCGATATTATGAATTTGAACGGCGTGGAGCTGATACGGGCTCTCAGCCTTGAGTTCGGTCCCTCGGGATGCGAGGATCGCGTCAGGGATATGATCCGTCCGAGAGCCGAAGCGATCGCTGACCGTGTGGCGGTCGACAGAATGGGAGACCTCATTGCTGTTATGAGCTTTGGAGATAAGAGTGCCTCGGAGAGGAAAAAAATAATGATCTCGGCGCATATGGATGAGGTCGGATTTATGATAGCCAATATTTGCGACGACGGAATGCTTACCTTCGGATGCGTCGGCGGAATAGATCCCTCGGTGCTTGCGGGACGCAAGGTCTTTATCGGTAACGAGAATGGGCTTGTGCGCGGAGTTATCTGCTCTAAGGCGATACATCACAAGAGCCCCGAGGAAAGAGAAACACCCACAAAGGCAAGAAAAATGTTTATAGACATCGGAGCAGAGAGCCGCGAGGAAGCCGAAAAGAAGGTGGCAATCGGAGATTTCGGAACCTTTGATTCCGAGTTTTATGCCTTCGGAAAGGGTGGACGAACGCTCAAATCCAAGGCACTTGACGACAGAATGGGATGCGCGGCTATGCTTGAGATTATGGATCTTCTGAGAGCCGACGCGCCGGGTGAGAATATAGACGTTTATTTCTGCTTTACCGTCCGCGAGGAGATAGGACACAGCGGCGCGGGATGTGTGGCAAATCTTATCCGCCCGGATTATGCGATAGTTCTTGAGACCACGGCGATAGGAGATCTGCCAGAAACCGAGGCGTGCCGCCGAGTTGCGGACGTTGGCAAGGGTGGAGTTATTTCGATAGCCGATAGGGCGACTATATACGGCAGAGATCTTGTGGATCTCGCATTCGAGCTGGCGCAGGAAAATGGAGTATCGGCGCAGCTTAAGAGATACGTTTCGGGTGGAAATGACGCGGGGCATATTCATAAAAGCACAGAAGGCGTAAAGGTTCTCGCGATTTCGGTTCCCACGCGCTATCTTCATTCTCCGTCTTGCGTGGCAAGCGTTGACGACTATGAGTCGGTAAGAGATCTTGCGCAGCTTATTATAAGAAATTCAAACAGATTGTAATTGTGGAGGAGAATAATATGAAAAAGCCACTCAGAATAATAGCGATGCTCGTGCTTATCGCTATGATGCCTATATCGCTTATTGCGTGCAGTACTGATGAAATAACCGAGAATGAGACCGAAAAGGAGACAGAAAAAATGAACGTTACTGATGATAAGAAGGAAGATACAAAGACCGACGGTAACGAGGATAAAAATGATGGAGAAGTGACCTCGGACGGGCTTCGCAAGGTCGATCTTTCGTATAATTTCCGCAAGGTGAAAATGATTGGAAGATCATCGCTTTCAGACGGTGGAATTATCTGTGATCACAGTGCGTCCGGAATAGAGTTTACCGGAACGATGAAGGGCAGCGTTTACGTTGACGTTGTTACGTCGTCCGTTAAGTCGGGCTGCAATACTACTTATTTTACGGTATATATTGACGGTGAAAGGCAGGAAAAGCGTTTCTCTGTTGAGGTTGGCAAGGGCGAGCTTTACGTTGCAAGCTTCCGGGAAGAGGGCGAGCATACGATAAGAGTCGTTAAGCAGACCGAATCGAATTATACGCTTTGTATGATGCAATATATCAGACTTGACGGAAAGCTCGGCACTGCTCCCAAGCAGAATGATCTTTATATAGAATTTATCGGCGACAGTCTGACCTGCGGTATGGGTAACATAGGCGACAACTCAAGCCCAGATCCTCAGACACCCAAGTGGGAGGACGCAACACAGAGCTATGCTTATATGCTTGCCGAGGAGCTCGGAGCCGATTATTCGATAATAGCTCAAAGCGGAATCGGTATAGCGGGCGGATGGTCAAACTATCCTATGGCAGACTATTATGCCGCACATTCCTACACAAGAGATAAGGATACCAAGCAGGACTTCAGCCGTGTTCCTAATGCTGTGGTTATCAACCTCGGTACCAATGACTATTACATCAATAAGGACAAGAGCTCTGACGAGTGTAAGCCCGAGGACGTTGAGAGAATGACGGAGGAGCTTATTCTCCTTGTTCGCCGATCCTACGGAGCTGATGTTCCGATAATCTGGGCGCAGGGAATGGTAGGAGAATTCCTTCTTGACAGAATTGGAGCGGCAATAGATAAGCTCGGCGGCGAGGATGCGGGTATATATACCTGCTCGCTCCCCAAAAATACCGGCGGTGCTCAGTGGCATCCTACGGTCGAGGGACACGCAGCGGCGGCAGAGGCACTTAAGCCCATGCTCTATAAAATGGTTATGGATACGACCGTAGATCTTTCTGAGAATTATGATATGGTCAAGACGCTTGGAAGGACAGCACTTTCTAAAAACGGCATTATATGCGACTTCAGCGCGTCCGGAATTGAATTTTGCGGTGAGATGCTTGGAGACGTTTACATTGACGTAGCCTCGCAGACCATTAAAAGCAATTCTCCTAAAACCTATTTCACGGTCTACGTTGACGGCGTAAGAAGCGACACAAGATTTGAAGCACCTGCGGGAACGACCTCGCTTAAGATAGCAACCTTTGACGAGATCGGGGAGCATACGATAAGGATAGTAAAGCAGACCGAGTCGAATTACACTATCTCCGAGCTTAAGGCTATCAGACTTTGCGGAACGCTTACCGAGCCGCCCGCGGCAAAGGAGCTTTATATTGAATTTTTGGGCGATAGCCTTACATGCGGTATGGGTAATATCGGTATTAACACTTCCCCGGATCCTCAAAGTGCCCTGTGGGAGGATGCGAGCCTAAGCTACGGATATATGGTTGCAGATCGGTTGAATGCCGACTACTCTATTATTTCTCAAAGCGGTATCGGTATAGCGGGCGGATGGTCGAATTATCCTATGAAGACCTACTATACCGCTCAGTCCTATACAAGAGATCAGAACGTAAAGCAGGAATTTACACGTATTCCCGATCTTGTGGTTATCAACCTCGGTACTAATGACTATTTCATTAATCAGGACAAGAGCCCGAACGAGTGCAAGCCCGAGGACGTCGAGAGAATGACAGAGGAGCTGATCCTTCTCGTTCGTGAATGTTACGGTACCGATGTGCCGATACTTTGGGCACAGGGAATGGTAGGAGTTTTCGTTCGCGATAGGATCGAAGCGGCGATAGATAAGCTCGGCGGCGAGGACGCCGGCATATACACCTATTTCAGCCTTCCCCGAAATACGGCAGGCGCTCAGGGGCATCCTACGGTTGAGGGACATACGGCAGCTGCAGATGCCGTACTGCCCGTAATCAAAGAGCTTCTTGACATTCAGTAATAACAGGAGAGAGATATGAACTTATATACAACACTTAAGGAGCTTTGCGCAGCTCATTCGATCTCGGGAAGAGAAGCACAGATCAGAGAGGTCATTAAAAGCAAAATAGAGGGCTTCGTCGACACGCTTGAGGTCGACGCCCTCGGAAATCTCATTGCTTGCAAAAAGGGACGCACGGGCGAAAAGAGAATAATGCTTTGTGCGCATATGGACGAGATAGGATTTATCGTCAACTTTATTGAGGACAACGGACTTATCCGTGTAGCACCTATAGGCGGTATCAATTTCGTGGCATCGTCGTTCTCAAAGATGGTATCGGAGAATGGAGTGCTCGGCGTGCTTGTTCCCAATTCGAGAACCAAGGCGGAGGAGCTTGCTCCGGATAAAATGTTTATTGACATAGGAGCGACGAGCAAGGCGCAGGCAGAGCGTAGAGTGAGAATGGGTGATGCGTTTATGGGGGCTCCCGAGCTTTATAAGCTTTCGGGCAAGAGGATTGCGGGCAGACCTATAGATGACAGAGTGGGCTGTCTTGTTCTCTTGGCAATAGCAGAAGGTCTTGCAGATGCAGAGCTTGACGCCGATATTTATTATGTATTTTCGGTTCAGGAGGAGGTCGGCTGTCGCGGAAGCATGACGGCAACCTACAAAATAGCTCCAACCGAGGCGATCTGCGTCGACGTTACGGGAACGGGAGATACGCCAAATGCAGCTCCTATGGCGTGTGCACTTGGCAATGGTGCCGCTATCAAGATAAAGGACAGATCGGTCATTTGTCACGAGGAGGTCGTCAGGACACTTGAAGCTGTCGCACGAGAGAATAAAATACCCGTACAAAAGGAAATACTCGTTGCGGGTGGAACCGATACCTCGTCTATGCAGATGATAGGTAACGGATCTATGGCAGGAGCGGTATCTATTCCTACACGCTATATCCACTCGAACGTTGAAAGCTGTGATATGGGCGATGTAGAGGCAAGCATCAGCCTCATTGAAAAGTATATTTTGACAAGAGGGTAATATACTAAATGCAGTTTTCAGAAAAAATATTGACGCTCGCTAAGGAAGCCGAGCAGGCACTTGCGCCTATGTTTGCCGACATAGACGCGGTGTCCTTTGAAAATACACAGAAAATTATGAGCTCATTCCGCGAGCACCGTGTCAGCGAGGCTATGTTTATGGCGAGCAGCGGATACGGATACGATGACCGCGGACGTGAGGTGCTTGACGAGGTATGGGCTGACGTTATGGGCGCAGAGGCGGCGTTCGTGCGCCACAGCATAGCGAACGGAACGCAGGCACTGACAATAGGACTTTTCGGACTTTTGCGTCCGGGGGATATTATGCTTTCAATCGCAGGCAAGCCATACGATACGCTTGATGAGGTCATCGGCAACACGGGCGCGGCAGGCAACGGATCCTTGCGTGATTTCGGAGTAGAATACCGCCAGACGGATCTGAATGCCGACGGAAGCTTTGACCGTGAGACGATAGCCGACATCATAGCAAAAGAGGGCAAGAGAATAAAGGTCATATTTATTCAGCGCTCAAAGGGCTATCTGAACCGTAAGACGCTGAGTGTCGACGATATTGGCGATATAATCGGTTTCGTGCGCCCCATATGTCCAAGCGCATACGTTGTGGTCGATAACTGCTACGGCGAGTTTACCGAGACTCGCGAGCCGACAGCGGTTGGCGCAGATATGATAATAGGCTCGCTTATAAAAAATCCCGGTGGCGGAATGGCAGAGAGCGGCGGATATATTGCAGGAAGTGCGAGAGCTGTTGAGCTTGCATCCTACAGGCTTACATCGGTCGGATGCGGACTTGAGGTAGGAGCAACGCTCGGTCAGACCAAGAGCATATATAAGGGGCTTTTCTATGCTCCGCACACGACCGCGCAGGCACTCAAAACGGCGCATCTTGCGGCGTATATTTTCGGCAAGGACGGGCTCGGTTTTGACGTTGAGCCTGCATGGAATGAAAAGAGATACGATATTATTCAAAGCGTAATAACACATTCTCCCGAGGGACTATGTGCAATATGCAGAGGTATTCAGGCGGGTTCTCCCATTGATTCCTTTGTAACGCCCGAGCCGTGGGAGATGCCGGGATACTCTGATAAGGTCATTATGGCGGCGGGAGCGTTTACGC